>NZ_LYSP01000013.1:0-113479 GCF_001728945.1 Pseudomonas sp. ENNP23 | reverse complement strand
TCCAGGGATGCGCCGTGGTCCCGGGCTGAAGCCCGGGCTACGTTCAGGTGCGGGGCCTTCGCGGTTGAAACCGCTCCCACGGGGGATGGACGCTGCGTGGGGTGGATGGTGCTTTTTCCATCCACCCGGGGGGCCGGTGGCGCCGCTGGTGGGCTTCATCTTCGCCACGGATCGATGCGGTTCGCCGAGCTCACCGCATCCTACGGTCCCGCTCCGTCCGTAGGATGGGCTGAGCTGTGCGAAGCCCATCGCTGGCCCAGGGATGCGCCGGGCGTTCCCGGAGGCAGGGGGGTCAGAACAGCGCGTCTTCGTCGCGGATCAGCACGCAGTGGTGGCCGTGGTCGTCTTCGAAGGCTTCGTAGAGGAAGTACATCTCCACCAGGCCGTCCGGGCGGGTTAGGGCGACCTGGTCGCCGGGTTCGGGGGTGAAGTACTGGCGGCTGGCGACGGGGGCCAGGCATTCGATGCGGGCCTGGACGAACAGGGCCGGGTCGCTGCCGTCGAAGTAGGCCTCGCGGTCGGCTTCGCTCCAGTCGGCGGGGATGACGAAGGGGCCGTCGATCAGCACGCGGGCGTCGCCCAGGTCTTCTTCCTCGGCGTCTTCGTCCTCCTCGTCGGCACGGTAGAGGGTGGCGTCCAGCGCGGCGGCATCGCCGAGCACGGCCTGGCGGGCGGTGAAGCGGGCCTGCGGGTCGAGGGCGGCGGCCTGGCAGCGGGCGAGCCAGGACGGGTCGCTGGCGAGTTCGGGGGATGTGGACACGGCGGGTCTCCGCTGGCAACTGGGAAAGCGCGCAGTTTCCGGGAGGCGGGCGACGCTGGCAATCGTGGCGTGGCGGTCAGCCGTGGCCGGGCTCGCCCGGGCCGATCAGCTCGGCCACCGTGGCCAGCACGGCGTGGATGTCGAAGGGCTTGTCGAACACGGCAACGAACAGGTCACCATGCTGGCGGCCGATGTTGCCCTGGGCGCCGCTCATGAGGATGACCGGCAGCTCGGCGTACTGGGGGCGCTCGCGGATGGCACGGGCGAATTCCAGGCCGTCCATCACCGGCATCATGAAGTCGGTGATCACCAGGGACGGTCGCTCGCGGTCGAGCACGTCCAGGCCTTTGCGGCCGTTGCCGGCCTTGACCACCATGTAGCCCTCGTCCTCCAGTGCGTAGGCGAGGATGTCGGCAATCAGATACTCGTCGTCGACTACCAGGATCGTTGTCATCAGCGGTTGGCCGGTTGTGTGCCCATCAGGCGCATGTCGCATTGCCGGAGAGCACGGAGGTCACCTGGCGGAAGTTCTTGTCCAGTCGCAGGCCGCTCGAGGTGAATTGCAGCTCCAGCAGGGCGGGGTCATACCCGCTGTCCCTCATCTTCAGAATGGCCATGGAGCGCTTGAGCTCAGCATTCACTTCCACGAACCGCATCAGCAGCAGGTTGTCCACGATGCTCGACAGCTCGGGCGCCGGGGCGTTGATGTCGGCGCTGTAGAGGTCGCGCATCTCCCAGGTGGCGACGATGGTCACGCCCATGGCCCGCAACTGGCCCAGCAGGGCGCCGAAGAACTCCACCAGCCGCGCCTGGCTGCTGGCCACCCGGGCCATGCCGCCGAAGCTGTCGATGAATAGGCGCTTGATGCCCAGTCGCTGCACCTCGGCGATCAGGTGGCCGCCCAGGGCGTCGAGCAGGCCTTCGGTGGGCGGTTGCCAGGCCAGGTGCAGGACGCCGGCCTTCTCCAGCGCTTCCAGGTCGAAGCCCAGGGCGCGGGCCTTGAGCCGCAGGCGCGCGGGGGATTCGTAGAAGCCAAAGTGCATGGCCGGCTCGTCGGCGCTGGCCTGGCCGAGAAAGCCCAGGCCGAGGCAGGTCTTGCCGACGCCGGCGGGACCCATGGCGAGGGTCACCGAGCCCACGGGCAGGCCGCCTTCGATCAGTGCGTCCAGGTCCGGCGTGCCGCTGGCGATGCGCCGTGGCGTGGCGTCCTCGGGCAGGGTCGGGCGGCTGTAGAGGGATTCCAGGCGCGGGTAGACCACCAGGCCGCTCTCGGTGATCTCGCATTCGTGCGGGCCGGACAGGGAGCCGCTGCCGCGGGTCTTGCGCAGGTGGATGCGACGCACCGAGCGGTTGCCCACCAGCTCCTCGCCCAGTTCGATGACGCCGTCGACCATGGTGTGCTCGGGGCTGCCGTCGTCGAGGCGGGCGCTGGTGAGGAAGAGCACGGTGCAGCCGGCAAAGGCGGCGTGGCCCTGCAGCTCGGAGATGAACTTCTTGGTGTCCATCGGCGTGTCCGCCTTGGAGCGGGCATTGAGCACGCCGTCGACGATCATCACCGTGGCCTTCTGCCGGCTGATCTCGCGGCGCAGCAGGCGTACCACTTCGTCGAGGCCTTCGTTCTCCAGGGTGTCGAAGGCGCTGACGAACTGGATCTCGTCACCGACCTTTGAGGCGTCGAAGAAGCTCAGGGTGGAGAGGAACTGGAACAGGCGCTCGTGGGTTTCCGCCAGGAGGGTGGCCACCAGCACACGGCCGCCGTTGCGCACGTGGTTGAAGCCGATCTGGTTGGCGAGGATGGTCTTGCCCGAGCCGGGACGGCCCTGGACGATGTAGGCCGCGCCGGCCACCAGGCCACCCTTCAACAGGGCGTCCAGGCCCTCGATCCCGCTGTGGAGGCGTTCTAGCTGTTCCAAGTTTCTGGCCTGCTTCTGTGCTGTTTCGCTCGTGGTAAGCCGCGCCGGCTGGCATGCCCCGTGTCCGGGGCGGGGGATTCTACGCGCCAGGGCGCCTGCCAGCGATAGAGTCGCCCGCCTCGGGCAAGTTCCGCCCATTTTCAGGGGGCCGGGCTGCCAGGCAGGCAGGTAGAGGGCGAGGGTGGCGCCCTGGCCCGGCAGGCTCTCCACGCGCAGGCTGCCGCCTTGCTGGCGGGTGAGGCCTCAGGCCTGGCTGAGGCCCAGGCCGGTGCCTTCGCCGAGGGGCTTGGTGGTGAAGAAGGGGGCGAAGATGCGCGGCGGGGCGGCTTCGCGGTCCTCGTCGGTGAACAGGTCCGCCAGGGGGCGGCCCAGCGCGTCGCCTGGTCGGGGTCAGCGGGCTCGCCGGCGCTGGGCGACGGGGAGGGCTCCATGGGCACCGGGCTCGTGTGAGGGCGGTGTCAGTCGCCTCCCAGCAGGAAGTTGCCGCGCGGGCCGCCTTCGGGGCCTTCCAGCACCGGCACGTCGGAGTCGTCCTTGAGGTTCACCCCGGAGAGCTGACGTCGGCAGGCTTCGCGCATCAGGTGCAACAGGCGGTGGGCGGCCAGTCCGTAGGAGAGGCCTTCCAGGCGCACGTTGGAGATGCAGTTGCGGCTGGCGTCGGTGAGGCCGACCCGGGGTGCCCAGGTGAAGTACAGGCCGAGGCTGTCCGGCGAGCTGAGGCCGGGCCGCTCGCCGATGAGGATCACCACCATGCGCGCCTTGAGCAGCTCGCCCACTTCGTCGGCCACGGCGACGCGGCCCTGTTCCACCAGGGTGATGGGGGCGAGGTGCCAGTTCTCGCTGGCGGCCTGGTCGAGGAAGCGCCGCAGGAAGGGCAGGGTGTGGCGTTGCACGGCAAGGGCGGACAGGCCGTCGGCGACCACCACGGCCAGGTCGTAGCCTTCGGGATGATTCGCGGCGTGTTCGCGCAGGCGCTCGGCGGAGGCGGCATCCAGGCGCCGGCCGAGGTCCGGGCGTTGCAGGTAGGTGTGGCGGTCGGCAGCGGCGCTGTGCAGGTGCAGGCTGGCGTGGCCGAGGCCCTCCAGTTCGGCGGCCAGGGCCGGGGTGTCCAGCGGCAGGTGCACGGCGTCGCGGGCCTGGGCGTGGGCGAACTGGAAGTCCAACTGGGCCTGGGTGGGCAGGCTGGTGCCGGCGCGCCCGAGGGCGATGCGTGCGGGGGTGAGGGCGCGCAGGGCCTGCCAGGGGTTGGCGGTGGCGGGGCGTTTCGGGTCGGTCATCGGGCCTCTCCTCAGGCGATTTTCCCCAGGGCGTGGCGGAAGGCCGGCGGTAGCTGCTCGCCGAGGCGCACGCGGCCGTCCTGCTGGCTGGCGATGCCCATGCGTTCCAGCCAGGCCTCGAACTCGGGCGCGGGCTTCAGGCCCAGGCTCTGGCGGGCGTAGAGGGCGTCGTGGAAGGAGGTGGTCTGGTAGTTGAGCATCACGTCGTCGGAGCCGGGGATGCCCATGATGAAGTTGATGCCGGCGACCCCGAGCAAGGTCAGCAGCATGTCCATGTCGTCCTGGTCGGCTTCGGCGTGGTTGGTGTAGCAGATGTCGCAGCCCATGGGCACGCCGAGCAGCTTGCCGCAGAAGTGGTCCTCCAGGCCGGCGCGGATGATCTGCTTGCCGTTGTAGAGGTACTCCGGGCCGATGAAGCCGACCACGGTGTTGACCAGGAACGGGTCGAAGTGACGGGCCACGGCGTAGGCGCGGGTCTCGCAGGTCTGCTGGTCGACGCCGTGGTGGGCGTTGGCCGAGAGGGCGCTGCCCTGGCCGGTCTCGAAGTACATGAGGTTGTTGCCGAGGGTGCCGCGCTTCTGCGACAGCCCGGCTTCGTAGCCCTCGCGGAGGATCTCCAGGCTGATGCCGAAGCTGCTGTTGGCCGCTTCGGTGCCGGCGATGGACTGGAACACCAGGTCCAGCGGCACGCCCTTTTCGATGGCCTGGATGGAGGTGGTGACGTGGGTCAGCACGCAGGCCTGGGTGGGGATCTCGTAGCGCTGGATGATGGCGTCGAGCATCTCCAGCAGGGCGCTGATGGAGGCGATGCTGTCGGTGGCCGGGTTGATGCCGATCATGGCGTCGCCGTTGCCGTAGAGCAGGCCGTCGAGGATGCTCGCGGCGATGCCGGCCGGGTCGTCGGTGGGGTGGTTCGGTTGCAGGCGGGTGGAGAGCCGGCCGCGCAGGCCCAGGGTGTTGCGGAAGCGGGTGACCACGCGGATCTTCTGCGCCACCAGCACCAGGTCCTGCACGCGCATGATCTTCGACACGGCGGCGGCCATCTCCGGGGTCAGCCCCCGCGCCAGGTTGCGCAGGGCCGCCTCGTCGGCGGACTCGCCCAGCAGCCAGTCGCGGAAGTCGCCCACGGTGAGGTGGCTGACCGGGGCGAAGGCGAGCCGGTCGTGGGTGTCGAGGATCAGCCGGGTGACCTCGTCCTGCTCGTAGGGGATCAGCGCCTCGTCGAGGAAGCGCTTGAGCGGCACCTCGGCCAGGGTCATCTGCGCCGCCACGCGCTCGGCGTCGCTGTTGGCGGCGACGCCCGCGAGGCAGTCGCCGGAGCGGGCCGGGCTGGCCTTGGCCATCACCTCGCGAAGGCTGTCGAAGCGCCAGGTCTGGCCGCCGACACTGTGGGAGTAGCTTGCCATCTCGATCTCCATCCGGGCCCCGCCCGGTTGGCTGGGCGGGGCATTGTCGTCACACGCGGCTGAGCAGGGCGTCTTCCGGGGCACTGGCGCGGTGGTGCGCGGTGAACTGGAACCAGACGAAGCCTGCCGCCATGAATCCCAGGAAGATTAGCCCGATGGTGGTATTGAACCAGGCCATGGCGACCAGGCAGACCACGGCCAGCACCAGGGCGATGGCGGGGACGACCGGGTAGCCGGGGGCGCGGAAGGTGCGTTCCAGGTTCGGTTCGCTGCGGCGCAGCTTGAACAGGCTGAGCATGCTGATGATGTACATGACGATGGCACCGAACACGCTCATGGTGATCATCGCGGCGGTCAGGCTCATGCCCTGCAGGTTCACCAGGCCGTCGCTGTAGATCGCGGCGATGCCCACCACGCCGCCGGCGATGATGGCGCGGTGCGGGGTCTGGAAGCGCGACAGCTTGGCCAGGCCACGGGGCAGGTAGCCGGCGCGGGCCAGGGCGAAGAACTGGCGGGAATAGCCGAGGATGATGCCGTGGAAGCTGGCCACCAGGCCGAACAGGCCGATCCACACCAGCATGTGCATCCAGCCGGAGTTCTCGCCGACCACAGCCTTCATGGCCTGGGGTAGCGGGTCGTTGATGTTGGACAGCTCGCGCCAGTCACCCACGCCACCGGCCATGATCATCACGCCGATGGCGAGGAACACCAGGGTCAGGATGCCGGCGATGTAGGCGCGCGGGATGGTGCGTTTCGGGTCCTTGGCTTCCTCGGCGGCCATGGCGGCGCCCTCGATGGCGAGGAAGAACCAGATGGCGAAGGGGATGGCGGCGAAGATGCCGGAGATGGCGCCGAGGTTGAACTCATTGCTGCCGGCCCAGCCGTTGAGCACGAAGTTGGAGAAGCTGAAGCCCGGCGCGACCACGCCCATGAACACCAGCAGCTCGGCCACGGCCAGCACGGTGACCACCAGCTCGAAGGTGGCGGCGATGCTGACGCCGAGGATGTTCAGGGTCATAAAGATCAGGTAGGCCCCTACGGCGGCCTGCTTCGGGTCCAGCTCCGGGTACTGCACGTTGAGGTAGGCGCCGATGGCCATGGCGATGGCCGGCGGGGCGAAGACGAATTCGATCAGGGTGGCGATGCCGGCGATCAGCCCGCCTTTCTCGCCGAAGGCCCGGCGGCTGTAGGCGAAGGGGCCGCCGGCGTGGGGAATGGCGGTGGTCAGTTCGGTGAAGCTGAAGATGAAGCAGGTGTACATGGTGGCGACCATCAGCGCCGTCACCAGGAAGCCCAGGGTACCGGCGGTGCCCCAGCCATAGCTCCAGCCGAAGTACTCGCCGGAAATCACCAGGCCCACGGCGATACCCCAGAGGTGCAGGGTGCCGAGCGTGGGTTTGAGTTGTGTCGTGCTCATCGGGACTCCTCAGCCCTCGCGGGCTTTGTTGTTGTTGGAAACCGCCTGTCCTCGGCGACGCTCGGCGCGCAAACACCCGCACAATCCATTGGGGGATGGATCGATGGTAGCCAGCGACCGGCCCCAGGACTTGACCGTGGGAAGCGCGGTGGCGCCTCTGCGGTCAAGTCGCGGCGGTGTTACCCATCGCCCCATGAAAAACGTGCTCCGGCCCGGTGCGCGCGGCCTCCAGCCTGCACAGGGAGGGTGCGAAGCCCTGGCCACGGTGCCTCCGGCAAGCCCCCTTCGGCTGCCGTGGACGAGGCATGGCTTTTGCTTGAACGGGTGATCAATTAAAGAACCCGGTACCCCGTGATGAGCCAGCCCCTGCTTTCATCCGCCAGCCTGCAGATGCCCCCCGCGAGCAACGTCGGCGTGCTGTCGGCGGCGGCCAGTGGCCTCGACCAGTTCATCACCCGCCAGGGCGGCGACCTGGACCTGGTGTTCGGCCGGTCCGGGATCGACCCCGAGCAACTGCGCCACCCGACCCTGAGCCTGGCGCTGCCCAACTACTGCGACGTGCTGGAGGAGGCCGCCCGGCAGTCGGGCTGTGACAACTTCGGGCTGCGCTACGGGCAGCAGTTCCAGCCCCGGGACCTGGGCTTGCTGGGGTATGTCGGGCTGTTCTCGGACACCCTGGAGGAGGCGCTGAAGAACTTCGCCGGCGCCTTCCCCTATCACCAGCACAGCACGCTGATCCGCCTGGTGGACTGCGGCGAGTGCTACCGCTTCGACTACCAGGTGCGCCACGGCGCCATCCTCGACCGCCGGCAGGATGCCGAGCTGACCCTGGGCATGGCGCTGAACCTGCTGCGCCACGTGCTGGGCCCGCAGTGGGCGCCGCGTGCGGTGGCCTTCGAGCATGAACGGCCGGAGGCGTGGCACGAGCATGGCGACGCCTTCGGCGCGCCGGTGCAGTTCGGCCGGCCGTGCAACTTCATGCTGGTACCCAAGGGGGACGTGCAGGGCAAGCCGATGCCGGAGCGCGACCCGAACCTGCTGTTCCTCTTCCAGGACGTGATCCACCGCCTGGGCGCCGGCGCCAATGTCCCCAGCCTGCTGGAGGAGCTGGGCACCCAGGTGCGCCTGGCCCTGTCCGAAGGCGAACCCTGCCTCGAGCGCATCGCCGAACGCCTGGAAATGACCCCCGCCGGCCTGCAGCGCCGCCTGCGGGAGCAAGGGCTGTGTTTCAGCCAGGTGGTGGAGCGTACCCGCCGCGAACTGGCGCTGCACTACCTGCGCCGCCGCCAACGCCCCATCTCCGAACTCGCCCCGCTGCTGGGCTACTCCGAGACCAGCGCCTTCTCCCGCGCCTTCCGCCGCTGGTTCGGCGTCAGCCCCCGGCAGTGGCGAGGGGACGCGCGCTAGGTCCTCGCGTACCACGCCGTTCTGTAGGGTGGGCCGGGCGGCGTTCCGCTTCAGCCCACCAGCGGTAACCAGCGTGGGCTGAAGCCCACCCTACGGGCGATGTCCCTGGTCCACCGGACAGCACCCCGTGCCCCTTTGTTTATGGCGCCTCGGCTACGGTGGTGGATCGATGAAGAGTGATCTACGCCACGGTCATGTCCGTAGGATGCGGTGAGCTGTGCGAACCGCATCGCTCCGTGCCCTGGCCCCGTAATGATGGGCTTCGCACAGCTCAGCCCATCCTACGTTTGTCGCTGCGCCCTTACCGAACAGCTCTTTGCGGTTGAAACCGCTCCCATACCTTCCCCAGGCCCCGTTGTTTATGGCGCCTCGCGTGGGGTGAATGGCGCTCTTCCCATCCACCATTTGGCGTTCGGCAATGGCTCCGGCGGTGGATCGGTGAAGCGCGATCCACCCTACGGCTGCCCGTCATTCGAAACGAAAAAACGCGGCCGAGGCCGCGTTTTTCGTGGGGCGGGTGGGGTCAGAAGAAGCCCAGGGGGTTGATGTCGTAGCTGACCAGCAGGTTCTTGGTCTGCTGGTAGTGGTCGAGCATCATCTTGTGGGTTTCGCGGCCGACGCCGGACTTCTTGTAGCCACCGAAGGCGGCGTGGGCCGGGTACAGGTGGTAGCAGTTGGTCCAGACGCGGCCGGCCTTGATGCCACGGCCCATGCGCCAGGCGCGGTTGATGTCGCGGGTCCAGAGGCCGGCGCCGAGGCCGAACTCGGTGTCGTTGGCGATGGCCAGGGCTTCGGCTTCGTCCTTGAAGGTGGTGACGCCGACCACCGGGCCGAAGATCTCTTCCTGGAAGACGCGCATCTTGTTGTGGCCCTTGAGCAGGGTCGGCTGGATGTAGTAGCCGGTGGCGAGGCTGCCTTCGAGCTTCTCGGCGGCGCCGCCAGTGAGCACTTCGGCGCCTTCCTGCTGGGCGATGTCGAGGTAGCTGAGGATCTTCTCGTACTGCTGCTGGGAGGCCTGGGCGCCGACCATGGTGTCGGTGTCCAGGGGGTCGCCGCGCTTGATGGCCTTCACCTTCTTCATCACTTCGGCCATGAAGGCCGGGTAGATGGATTCCTGCACCAGGGCGCGGGAGGGGCAGGTGCAGACTTCGCCCTGGTTGAAGAAGGCGAGGACCAGGCCTTCGGCGGCCTTTTCGATGAAGGCCGGTTCGGCCTGCATGATGTCTTCGAAGTAGATGTTGGGGCTCTTGCCGCCCAGTTCGACGGTGCTGGGGATGATGTTCTCGGCGGCGCACTTGAGGATGTGCGAGCCGACGGGGGTGGAGCCGGTGAAGGCGATCTTGGCGATGCGCTTGCTGGTGGCGAGCGCTTCGCCGGCTTCCTTGCCGAAGCCCTGGACGACGTTGAGTACGCCGGGCGGCAGCAGGTCGCCGATCAGTTCCATGAGCACGGTGATGCCCAGCGGGGTCTGTTCGGCGGGCTTGAGGACGATGCAGTTGCCGGCGGCCAGGGCCGGGGCGAGCTTCCAGGCGGCCATGAGCAGCGGGAAGTTCCAGGGGATGATCTGGCCGACCACGCCGAGGGGTTCGTGGATGTGGTAGGCGACGGTGCCGTCGTTGATCTCGGCGGCGCCGCCTTCCTGGGCGCGGATGCAGCCGGCGAAGTAGCGGAAGTGGTCGACGGCGAGCGGGATGTCGGCGTTGAGGGTTTCGCGCACGGCCTTGCCGTTGTCCCAGGTTTCGGTGACGGCGAGGACTTCGAGGTTCTGTTCGATGCGGTCGGCGATCTTCAGCAGGATGTTGGAGCGGTCCTGCACGGAGGTGCGGCCCCAGGCATCGGCGGCGGCGTGGGCGGCGTCGAGGGCCTTGTCGATGTCTTCGGCGGTGGAGCGGGGGAATTCGGCGATGGGCTGGCCGTTCACCGGGGAGGTGTTGGTGAAGTACTGGCCTTTGACCGGGGGTACGAATTCGCCGCCGATGTAGTTGCCGTAGCGGTCCTTGAAGGAAACGACGGCGCCGGGGGTGCCGGGTTGTGCGTAACGCATGGTCTATCTCCTTGGCTCTTGTGCTTGTTGGTGGAGGACGCGCCGAAGCGCTGTGAGTAGCATAGAGCAAGGGGCGGGCCAGACCAGCGCAAGCCCCGGCCGGCGTGGCTTGTGGCTATTTTCGGGGGTGTCGCGACTGTGTCGTTGTGGCAGGGCTGGTATAGGTCAGGTGACAGTTTGTCACGTATCTGGCACAGCCCGATGACCCATGGGTCATCCGGGCGTTGCAAAGGGCGTGGCGCTGGAGGATGCTGCGGCGACGTGGGTGCCCGTCCTGGGCGCCGGGCTGCCTCCCGGACCCCCGCTGCGGAGAACAACAAGACATGCACGACCACCTGAGCCGCCATGCTCAGCAAGTGCTGACCCTGGCGCAGGGCAAGGCCCAGTCGAGCGGGCCCGCTGCCGACCCTTCCATCGCCCGCTCCTGGCTGCGTTGCCTGGAGGACTACAACCTGGACCCGGCCCTGCCGCGCCCGCCCGCCGTGCTGGAGCACGCGCGGATGCTGGAGTGCCGCGAGCGCATGCAGCAGGTGCTGGAGATCGCCAACGGCGAGATGAACAGCCTCTATCACCAGCTCTCCGGTACCGGCCACGCGGTGCTGCTGACCGATGCCCGCGGTGTGATCCTCAACTGCGTGACGGCCGCGGCCGAGCGCAATGCCTTCGAGCAGGCCGGCCTGTGGCTGGGCGCCGACTGGAGCGAGGCCCGCGAGGGCACCAACGGCATCGGCACCTGCCTGGTGGAGCGCCAGGCGCTGACCATCCACCAGGACGAGCACTTCCGCAGCCTGCACACCGGGCTGACCTGCTCGGCGAGCCCGGTGTTCGACCCCCATGGCGAGCTGCTGGCGGTGCTCGACGTCTCCTCGGCGCGGCGTGCCATGTCCCGCCAGAGCCAGTTCCACACCATGGCGCTGGTCAACCTCTCGGCGAAGATGATCGAGAGCTGCTACTTCCTGCGCCGCTTCGAGGGCGAGTGGCTGCTGCGCTTCCACCTGCAGGCCGAGTACGTCGGCCTGTTCAGCGAAGGGCTGATGGCCTTCGACGGCGAGGGGCGCATCCGCGCGGTGAACCAGGGCGCCATCAACCTGCTGGACAGCAGCCGCGAGCGCCTGTTGGGCACCACGGTGGAGGCCTGCTTCGACTGCCGCCTGGACGACCTGCTGGCCCGCGCCCAGCCCCAACCCAATGCCAGTTGGCCGCTGCGGGCACGCAACGGCCGGGTGCTGCATGCGGCGCTGCGCGGCCAGGCGCCCCGGCCGATGCCGGTGGCCCCGCTGGTGGTGGAGCGCCCGGCGGCACCGGGCCTGTGCCTCGGGGATGAGGTGCTGCAGGCGGACTTCCGCCGGGCCGTGAAGGTCTACGAGCGGGACGTGCCGTTGCTGGTCAACGGCGAGACCGGCTCCGGCAAGGAGGCCTTCGCCAAGGCCGTGCACCGGGCCAGCTCGCGGGCCGAGCGGCCCTTCATCGCGCTGAACTGCGCGGCGATCCCGGAATCGCTGATCGAGAGCGAGCTGTTCGGCTATCGCGGCGGCAGCTTCACTGGCGCCCGCAAGGAAGGCATGCGCGGCAAGCTGCAGCAGGCCGACGGCGGCACGCTGTTCCTCGACGAGATCGGCGACATGCCCCTGGCCCTGCAGACCCGCCTGCTGCGGGTGCTGGAGGAGCGCCAGGTGGTGCCCATCGGCGGCGAGGCCCAGGCGGTGGACGTGCGCATCATCAGCGCCACCCACCGCGCCCTGGAGGCCCGCGTGCAGGCCGGCGACTTCCGCGAGGACCTGTACTACCGGCTCAACGGCCTGGTCATCGACCTGCCGCCGCTGCGCGAACGCAGCGACCGGGAGCCGCTGCTGGAGCACCTGCTGCGGGAGGAGGCGCGCGGCCAGGTGGTGCGCCTCGACGATGCCGCCCGCCAGGCCCTGCTGGCGCATCCCTGGCCGGGCAACGTGCGCCAGTTGCGCAACGTGCTGCGCACCCTGGTGGCGTTGTGCGAGGACGGGGTGATCCGCCTGGCCGACCTGCCCCGGGACATCCGCGAGCAGGCTGCACCGGTGACGCGGGCCGAAACGCCGGCCAACCCGCTGGACGATGCCGAGCGCGTCGCCCTGCTGGGTGCGCTGGAAAGCCAGCGCTGGCACATGACCCGCACCGCCGAGCAACTGGGCATCAGCCGCAACACGCTGTACCGCAAGCTGCGCAAGCACGCCATCGAGACGCGCAGCCTGTGACACGGCCTGCGTAGCCCGGGCTTCAGCCCAGGAACCCCAGCACGTGAAGAACCCGCCGATTGGCGGGTTCGTTCATTGCGGGGGCCCATCTGGGCGTAGGGGGGATGACGCTCTTTTCATCCACCAGCGGTGCTACCTGTGGCACCGGGCAGTGGCAGCCCTGCGGGCTGCTTGGCGACTGAAGTCGCCCCTACGGGTGCCCTCCAGCGGTTTCTTCACGCGCTCTGTGGCATTTCCCCCCGTGCCAGTCGGGCGTTGATGGCGTCGATCACCTTCGGCAGGTCGGCGATGGTGTCGATCAGGTAGTGCGGGCGGGCGCCTTCGAAGAGCTGGCCGATGCGCTGGCGCGCGCGCTCCAGTTCCGTGGGCGAGAGGGCCTTGAACTGCTCCCAGGTCAGGCCCAGGGCGTTGCCGGAGCAGGTGAGGGCCACTGTCCACATGCCGGCCCGGCGGCCTTCGAGGATGCCCGGCCAGGTGTCGTCCACCTTCACGCAGGCGGCCACGTCCTCAATGCCGAGGGCGATGACGTTGGCCAGGGCCTGGGCCGGGTGCGGGCGGCCGTTGGGCACTTCGTCGGTGGCCACCACGTGGTCGGCGATGTAGCCGTTGCCCCGGGCCAGCTCCACCACCTTGTCCATCACCGCCTTGGGGTAGCCGGAGCAGGAGCCGATCTTCAGGCCGCGCTGGCGCAGCGCGGCGATGGCCTCCAGGGCGCCGGGGATGAGCGCCGAGTGGACGCCGATCTTCTCGATCTGCAGCGGCATGAAGCGCTCGTAGATGGCCGTGACGTCGTCGTCGGTCGGCAGCCGGCCGAAGGCGGCGCGGTAGCGTTCGGCGATGGCGGGCAGGTTGCAGAGGGTGCGGATGTGGTCCCACTTGCCCATGCCCATCGGGCCACGGGCTTCTTCCAGGGAGACGGCGACGCCGAACTCGGCGAAGGCTTCGACGAAGATCTGCGTGGGGGCGAAGGAGCCGAAGTCGACCACGGTGCCGGCCCAGTCGAGCACGGCGGCCTGCAGGCGGGTGGGGTGTTGGTAGTTCATGGTGATTCTCCGTCGGGGTTCAGGTTCGGGCGTTGGCCAGACCGCCTGGGAGCGGTATGGCAGGGGGTGTTTCGGGTTGCGGCCGGCTGTTCCAGAACGGCACCAGCAGCAGGCTGGCCAGCAGGGCGGCGAAGGTGAAGGCGAGGAACACGGTGGTGGTGTCGAAGTAGCCCGGCAGCAGGCCGCCGAGGATGGCGCCCACCGAGCCGCAGCCGTTGACGAAGCCGGCGGCGGTGCCGGCCGCTTCCTGGGTGCCGAAGTCGACGGCGGCGGAGCTGCTGATCATCGAGTCCGGGCCGTAAAGGGTCATGCCCATGAGGAACAGCAGGCCCACCACCAGGTACAGGCTGCCGCTCTGCATGGCCGGTACGAACAGCGCGAGGCACAGGGTGAGGGCCGCCAGGCTGAATACGCAGGCGGGCATGCGGCGGGCGCCGAAGAGCCTGTCCGAGGCGATGCCGATGAGGATCGGCCCCACCAGCCCGGCCACTTCGAAGGCCGTGGGGACGATGGCGGAGGCCACCTTGCCGATGGCCGGCATCCGCTCGTAGACGATCACCGGGCCCCACAGGAGGATCGCGTAGCGCGCCGGCTTGAGCAGGAAGTAGGCCAGGCCCAGTGCCAGCACCGGCCGGTTGGCCAGCACCTTGCGCAGCACCCGCCAGTGCCCGGGGCGCACGGCGGTCGGGTCGGCAGCCGGCGTGCTTTCCAGCGGTGGCAGGCCGACGTCTTCCGGGCGGTTGCGTTGCAGCAGCCAGAACAGCACGGCCACGCCCAGCACCACCAGCGCGCAGGAGACGAACGCCGCGCGCCAGTCGTGGAACACGTCAAAGGCCCACCAGCCGGCGAAGGGCGTGGCCACCAGGCCGCCGAAGGCGTAGCAGGTGCTCCAGTAGCCCAGCACCCGGCCGCGCTCCTGGGTGGCGAAGAAACTGCCGATGTTCTTGCACAGCCCCGACCAGCCGGTGGACTGCGCCAGGCCCTGGATGAGCATGCAACTGACGAAGATCGGCAGGGTGGCGAAGGTGCCCATGGCCAGGGCCGCCAGGGCCGAGATCAGCAGGCCGCCGAAGACCACGACCCGTGGGCCGAAGCGGTCGGCGAACAGCCCCCAGGTGAACTGGCCCACGGCGTAGGCGCCGAGGTAGAGCGCATCGAGGTTGGCCATGGCGGCTTTGTCCAGCTCGAAGGTCGGGTCCTCGGCGATGCCGAGCTTGGCCACCGAGAAGGCCTTGCGGGTGAAGTAGAAGGCGGCGTAGGCCAGCCAGGTGATGAGGAAGATCTGGACCCGCCAGCGGTGCAGCGATTGCCAGCCGCGGGCGGTGGAGCCGGGTGAGGTGTGCATGGGTTCTGACCCCTGTGGACAGTGCATGAGGAGAGGTTGTTGTTCTTGTGGTGTGTCCTGGCTGTCTAAACGCCCGGCCTGGTCAGAAGGGCAGCGGTCGGGGCGTCAGGCGTGGGTGGGCTGTGCGCTAGGCAACTCCTCGCCGGCATTGCCGACAGGGGGCCGCGCCGGGGCGCGGCCGCTGGGGTCAGGCCGCCTGGCCGGGGAGGGTGACCTGCATGGCGGCGAGGCTGTCGGCGATGGCGGCCAGCAACTGGCGGACGATGGCCTCGTCGATCTGGCCGATGCAGCCGATGCGGAAGCTTTCCGCCTCGGTGAGCTTGCCGGGGTAGATGACGAAGTGGCGGGCCTTGAGTTCGTCGTAGAAGCGCTTGAAGGCGAAGCGGGGGTGATCGGGGCTGAAGAAGGTGGTGATGATCGGCGACAGCCAGCGGTCCTCCAGCAGCGTGCGGAAGCCCATCTGGCGCATGCCGGCCACCAGCACGTCGCGGTTGCGGGTGTAGCGCGCCAGGCGCCCGGCCACGCCGCCTTCCGCTGCGTGCTGGGCCAGCGCGGCACGGAACGCCACCACGCTGTGGGTGGGCGGGGTGAAGCGCCACTGGCCGGTGCGCTCCATGTAGCGCCATTGCTCCAGCAGGTCGAGGCTGAGGGAGTGGGCGCGCCCGGCGGAGGCCTCCAGCAGGCAGCGGCGGATGATCACGAAGCCGAAGCCGGGGATGCCTTCGATGCACTTGTTGGCCGAGGACACCAGCACGTCGAAGTCCACTGCCTGCACCGTGAGCGGCACGGCGCCGAACGAGCTCATGGCGTCGACGATCAGCACCTTGCCGTGCCGGCGTACCACAGCGGCGATCTCGGCCAGGGGGTTGAGGATGCCGGAGCTGGTCTCGCAATGGACCAGGAACACGCTGGTGACGTCCGGGTGGTCGCGCAGCAGGGCGTCCACTTCCTCCGGCTGGGGCGGCAGGTAGTCGCCCTTGTCGAGGCTGATGTGGGCACGGCCGAGGTAGTCGAGGATCTTGCCGGCACGCTGGCCGTAGGCGCCGTTCATCAGCACCAGGGCCTTGCCGTCGCGGGGGATGGCGGTGGCCAGGGCGGCCTCGACGGCGAAGGTGCCACTGCCCTGCAGCGGCACGCAGGCGTAGCGGTCGTCGTGCACGCCGGCCATCGCCAGGAGCTGCTGGCGCACCTCGGCGGTGACGTGGTTGAAGTCGGCATCCCAGGAGCCCCAGTCCTGCAGCATGGCCTCCTTGGTGGCGCGGGAGGTGGTCAGCGGGCCGGGGGTCAGCAGGTAGGGCTCGCCCAGCGCCGGAGCGGCCAGCGGGGCATGGGCAGTGGGGAATTCGGCGTGGGTCATGGTCATCTCCAGCGGATGCGGGGTGGCGGTGCTGGAGGGGATGAGACCCGTTTCAGAGAGATAACTGAAATCGATTTATGGTATTTCACTCAGAAGCTGAGCTTATTTATCGGGGGTGACATGTCGGTTTCCCAGGCCCAACTCAAGGCCTTCCATGCCGTGGCCGTGCACGGCAATTTCACCCGCGCGGCGGAGCAGCTGTTCCTCAGCCAGCCGGCGGTGTCCGACCAGGTGCGCAAGCTGGAGGAACGCTTCGGCGTGCTGCTGTTCAACCGCAACAAGCGCTCGGTGCAACTGACCGAACTGGGCGGGCAACTGCTGGCCATCACCCAGCGCCTGTTCGCTGCCGAGCGCGAGGCACTGGAGCTGCTCACCAGCTCCCGCGCCCTGGAAAGCGGCAGCCTCACCCTGGCAGTAGACGCGCCCATGCACCTGCTGCCGCACCTGGCGCGCTTTTGCGAGCGCTACCCCGGCATCCGCGTGCGGCTGGTGACGGGCAACAGCGACGAATCCCTGCGCCGCCTGTTCGACTACCAGGCCGACTTCGCCGTGCTCGGCCGCCCGGTGGACGACGAGCGGTTGATCAGCCACGTCCTCAGCAGCGGCCCCCTGGTGGCCTTCGTCGCCGACAGCCACCCCTGGGCTCCGCGCGAGTCCCTGCACCTGGCCGACCTGCACCGCACCCCGCTGGTGCTGCGGGAGGAAGGCTCCATGACCCGGCAGATGCTGGAGGACGAAATGCACCGCGCCGGCCTGGAAGTCCTCCCCGCCATCGAGGTGGAAGGCCGCGAGGCGGTGTTCGAAATGGTCATGGCCGGCCTCGGCGTCGGCATCGTCTCCGCCGCCGAACTCGGCGCCGGGCGCGGCGTGCGCGTCCTGCCCATCCTCGACTTCGAATCGCGCATGACGGAAACGCTGGTGTGCCTGAAGGAGCAGGGGGCGAGGCGGGTGATTGGGGCGTTTTTGGAGGGGGTGGGCGTAGAGTGAGCCGCCTATACGGTATGACAGTTATGCAAGAGCGTTCGGGAGACTAGATGTGGCATTCATGCTCAGCGAAATTGACCTTAGGCCAATGAGAGCAGGGGGACGGACTTTTCAAACGGCATTGGCCAACTGCAACTCGACGCAACCTCCCGAAAAAGGTGTTTATCGAGGCCAGCAAAGCGGCGCAGTCATCGAGGTCATATCTGCAGGAGGCACAGTTACGGCAGCATCGGAGGCGAAACTGGCGCTGTCGATCATCCGGCCCGTTCCAGTAGCGTTCAAGCGTATGGGAGACGGCGATGTTCCGTTGCCGGTAGACGAGATTTTCGTCCAGCAAGACAGCACCGAAAGCTTCAGGCGAATGGTGCTCAGTAATTTGTGTTTCGAAAAGGACCTGATGGGATTCTGGTTGCCTGTCGAGTTTTTCAGTTCCGGTACCCCACAAGGACCGGGCTGGGTGAGAGCGCTGGAGGATTGCATCGAGGGGGCCGTCCCAGTGACATGCGACACGGAGGCGATTTCTTTTACCGGACTTAGAGCGTTTCCATTCCTGGGAGGGCCAACAGCATGAAGAAATATAGCGAGGAAGAGCTGGTTCAGTTCCTGACTAAAGATGGTATGGAGCTTGACGGATATTTTGTTCTCGGGCCGGGTCGCACGGTGTGTGTCGTTCAGTTCAACCTGCTGTTCTTTAATCAGATATGTAATGACCTGCTTTACTTGCAGGTTGTGGATTTTCTGATGGCGAGGGGGCGCTACTTTGACGGGATGGATGCGTTAAGAAACGCTTATCCTGACGTCAAAACCTGATCTCTGTTCTTGATGGGGCTCTCTACAATGTGTGGGTAGGCGCTTTTTTCATACAAGATGTAATGTCGGGTTCTCCAGTTTTTTGTGTGCTTGCACTACGCATAAAATGATGGCGATTTTTATTGCGATTCGACTTCAAATTCTATGGGCAAGATACCTTGGTAATACAGTGGATTGATAAGGTGCTGATGGATTCAGTGTTCTTTTTTTCTGCGGGAGTGGAGTCTGGATTCATTTGGTGATGAGTGGTTCGTGGGCATGGAGTGTTGGGCGTGGAGAGTAGTTTTTTTCATGGTTTAGTCGTTCTTATGGGGCTGCATCATCAAGGTGATATGCCGGCTTGGGAGATAGTGCTCTATATAGTTAAAGAGATCGCTCAAGATGGAGGTCAAGCCGAATTTGACAACCTGCCGAGTTGGCTAAAGTTTGAGGTGGCCAATGAGTTAGAAGAATACAAGAAGGATGGATCGTGGAGAGTAATAATTAGTGGGGAGGTGAGGGATTATGGCGTATACGCGGACGCATTCATTGATAAGGTGGATTTTACGCCTTGGTCGTTTTTGAATGGCACGGGTTTCTGCCGGAACGCAGCAAGCGATGCCCGTGGCGAGTTTGAGAACAGCTACTTTCCAGAGTTGAGTGTGTATGAGCGATATATTTCGCCATATAAGCTGAGTGGGGTTCTTAACGTCGGCTGGGTCGATGTGTTTGGAGACATCCCAAGGCGACAGCCGTCGTACGCTTTGCTGGCGCGTCTTTCCGATGTACTGGAGAGCGTTTCGCCCTTCATTCCTTTTATGGGGTCAGACAGGGAGTTGCCACACTGTTTACAGTGTGGAGAGATAAAATATACAAGGAGTAGTGGTTCTTTTATTCGTAATTCTGAATTATGGATTCCGGCTGGTGACTTAATATACGCCTCTCCGCTTTCTATCGTTCACTCTATTCGTGAGCATCAGTACTGCCTTTCTGATGAATATATTGAGTGCTTGATGAGCGTTGATCTGCGACAGGCGTTCGATTCGAATAAAATATATAGAGATAGGTTGCAGAAGTCTGGCTGGCGCGGTACGCGCCTAACGTAAAGAGGGACGTGTCAAGTGGAGATGTTGTACGAGAAACACGCACCTCTGGACTTGGAACTGGTCAAGGTCCTCATTGGTGCTACGCCTGAAAGCTGGAACCAGATCGAGATGCACGCAGTACGGGTGGAGGAGGGCGAGTATCAGGGGCTAACTGTAAGGATCAGCAGCCCTGAGGGTAGACAGGACCTACTGGAGCCTGCGGATGAAGTGATCGATCTACTGTATCAACATCTGGATGTATTTCGTGAGCACGGCACACTGTGGCGAGAGCTCTTCTGTTCGGTGTTCCTGAAAGAAGACGGGAATTGGGGTTTCAAATTGAAATTTGAATATTGAGCTGTTGGATGTTTGCGTGCTGGATGTGTAAGCGTCATTTTCTATGTGGAGCTGAAAGTGGTTCGTAGGGCATTGTCCTTTAATAAAATAGGGGGTATTGAGTTTGTCCGCTGATAACCCTCTATCGACGGACTATCGCTCACCCATTCGTGAGCCGCATCACGCGCCCTGCTTTCCTTGCTCCCCCGTCCCGGTTCATCCTTCGCACCTGGCGCAATGCCATGATTTCTGGCCGGCTCGTGGTGGCAAGACCGCGAGCGGCAGCGAGGGAAGCACTGCAGAAGGAGTTGCAGCAGGATGCGTGTGTTGTTCATTCACCAGAATTTCCCGGGGCAATTCCGTCACCTCGCCGCCCACTTGGCGAGGCGGGACGATGTGGAGGTCCTGGCCATCGGTCGCGAGCAGGCGCCGGGACTGCCGGATGTGCGGTTGTTGCGCTACAAGCCCCACCGCAAGGCGAGTGCGCAGACGCACCCCTACGTGCGCAGCTTCGAGGATGGCGTGCTGCATGGGCAGCAGGTACTGCGCCTGTTGCTGGACCTGAAAGCCAAGGGCTACCGGCCGGATGTGGTGGTCGCTCACCCCGGCTGGGGCGAGAGCCTGTATGTGCGGGAGGCGTTCCCGTCGGCGCGGCTGATCCACTTCTGCGAGTACTACTACCGGGCCCAGGGGGCTGACGCGGGCTTCGACCCGGAGTTCCCGCTAGACACCCACGGGGCGGCGAGCATCCGCAGTCGCAACGCGCTGCACCTGCTGAACCTGGAGAACTGCGACCTCGCCATCACGCCCACTCGGTGGCAGCGCAGCCTGCACCCGGCGGCCTACCGTGACGGAATGCGGGTGATCCACGAGGGCATCGACACGGCCGGTTTGGGCCCGGACCCGGAGGCCACCCTGGCATTGCCCGATGGGCAGGTGCTGAGGGCCGGGCAGCCGATCCTCACCTATGTGGCGCGCAACCTGGAGCCCTACCGGGGCTTCCACAGCTTCATGCGGGCGCTACCGCGCATCCTCGCCGCGCACCCGGGGTGCCAGGTGGTGGTGGTGGGCGGGGATGAGGTCAGCTACGGCAGCCGGCCGAAGGATGCCGCCAACTGGCGCAGCAAGCTGTTGGCGGAAAACCCCATCGACCCGGCGCGCGTGCACTTCCTCGGCAAGGTGCCCTACGCCACCTACAAGCAGGTGCTGCAGGTGTCTGCCGTGCACCTCTACCTGACCTACCCCTTCGTGCTGTCGTGGTCCCTGCTGGAGGCGATGGCCAGCGGCTGCCTGGTGGTGGCGTCGGACACCGCGCCAGTGCGCGAGGTGATCGAAGACGGGCGCAATGGGCGGCTGGTGGACTTCTTCGATACCGGGGCCATCGCCGAGCGTGTCGTGCAGGCGCTGTCCGAGCCCGAGCGCTTCCAGGCCCTGCGCCAGCAAGCCCGGGCGACTGCCGCCGGCTATTCCACCCAGGCGGGGATCGCCGGGTATCTGGAGGCCCTCGGGCTCACCTCGGCTGCTGTCGGCGCCTAGGAGGGCGGGCCAAGCCCCACAGTCTTTTCACCCCGTACCTGTCGCTGGCCATGCCATGACGCCGGGTGCGGGCCTGTTCGGTCGTGGTGACCACCAAAGGAGCAGCTATGGAAATGCAGGGAACACAGGGTAACGACACGCTGATCGGCAGTGACGACAGCGATCGTATCGACGGATTGGGCGGGGACGACCGGCTGGTGGGTGGGGGCGGTAACGACACCCTGACCGGTGGCCTGGGCAATGACACCCTGGTCGGGGGCGCGGGGGAAGACGTCTATCGATTCGGTTTCGGCAGCGGGCGGGATGTGATCGAGGACGGTGGTGGCGACTGGGGCCGGAGCGTCCTCGCATTCGAGCCTGGCGTGCAGCCTGCGGACGTCACTTGCCGCCAGGTGAACGGCGATCTGGTGTTGACGCTGGCAACCGGGCGTGACCAGGTGATCCTGCGCAACTACTTCTACTCAGCCCAGCCAGGCTCCCCGGACGTCTTCGAGATCCGCTTTCCCGATGGCACCCTGTGGACGCCTTCGAGTGTGATGCAGAGGCTGGAACCCCAGGGGGCGCAGGTGGTGGGCAGCCCCGGCGCTGACACGCTGATGGGCACCGCCGGTGCCGACACGATAGAGGGCCGGGACGGCAACGACCTGCTGAACGGTGGTGCGGGTGATGACCTGCTGCTGGGCGGAGATGGCGACGACACCCTGGAAGGCAGCCTGGGTTTCGACACCCTCATGGGCGGGCTGGGCAACGACACCTACCGGCTGGTCGGGCCATGGGGGCAGGTGGTCATCGACGAACCCGTCTCGCTGGCCGGCGGCTTCGATGTGCTCGAACTCTACGACGTGGCCTCGACCGACGTGCGGGTCAATCGCGCCGGCAACGACCTGATCCTGCTGCGCCAGGGCAGCAGCGACCGGATCACCCTGAGCAATTACTTCAACGACGATGTCTTCGGACCCGAGGCCGTCGAGGAGATTCGTTTCTCCGACCAGCTCTGGCGGCCGTTGCAGGTGCTGGAAATGCTGCGCAACGGAACGCCCGGCAACGACAACCTGGTGGGAACCCCGCTCGACGATACCCTCGACGGTGGCCAGGGGGATGACCTGCTCAATGGCGGTGGCGGGAATGACCTGCTGCTGGGCGGTGCCGGCAACGACACCCTGGAAGGCAGCCAGGGGTTCGACACCCTGGTCGGTGGCACCGGGAACGACACCTATCGGATTACCGGCAGTTGGGGGCAGGTACTCATCGACGAGTTGCCTGTCCTGGAGGGCGGTTTTGACTCGATCGAGCTCGACGTACCCGCAAGCGACGTCATGTTCAGCCGTGCAGGCAATGACCTGATCCTGTCGCGTCGCGGCAGCAGCGACCAGATCATCGTCCGCAGCTACTTCAATCCGGACGTTTTCGCGGCCGAGGCCATCGAGGAGATTCGCTTCGCCGACCAGGTCCTGCGACCGCTCCAGGTCCTGCAGATGCTCGGCGGCGGCACCGCCGGCAACGATACGCTGGTGGGCAGTGATTTCTCCGACACCCTCGACGGTGGCCAGGGGGATGACCTGCTGGATGGTCGCGGTGGCAACGACCTGCTTATCGGCGGGGCTGGTAACGACATCCTGAATGGCGGCGCAGGTGATGACACCCTTGAGGGGGGCGATGGCGACGACTGGCTGGACGACGGCCAGGGCTACAACCGGCTCTCGGGCGGCCTGGGCAACGACACCTATGTGCTGGGCGAAGGCTACAGCGCCATCCTGGAAGTCGCTGGAGGCGGCATCGACACCGTGCGCAGCAGCGTGACCCATGTGCTGGGCTATGCGCTGGAGAACCTGGTGCTGACCGCCAGTGCCGATGTCGACGGCTATGGCAACGAGCTGGACAACGAACTGACCGGCAACAGCGGCAACAACCGCCTCAAGGGTGGAGCCGGCAACGACCGCCTGTACGGGCTGGACGGCAAGGACACTCTGGAGGGCGGGGCCGGTAACGACAGCCTCCACGGCGGCGCAGGCGACGACAGCCTGCTGGGTGGCGATGGCGATGATTGGCTGGACGGTGGCGAAGGCTTCGACCGGTTGGAAGGTGGGGCCGGCAACGACACCTATGTCGTCAACCAGGCTTCCGTATCGATCCATGAAGCCAGCGGAGCTGGCGTGGACACCGTGCGCAGCAGCGTCAGCCATGGCCTGGGCGCGGCGTTCGAGAATCTGGTGCTAACCGGTTCGGCGAACATCCAGGGCTTCGGCAACGAGTTGAACAACGAGCTGACCGGTAATGCGGGCAACAACAAGCTCGAGGGGCGTGACGGCAATGACCGCCTTGAAGGCGGTGCCGGCAACGACCAGCTCAGCGGTGGCAAGGGCGATGACGTCTACTTCTTCAGTCGCGGCTGGGGTCAGGACGTGGTCACCGACTATGGCGACGGTTTCGACAGCATCCAGTTCGCTGCCGACATCCTGCCGGGTGACCTCCAATTGATACACCAGGGTGACGACCTGCTCCTGAGCCTCAAAGGCACCTCTGACAGCCTGCGCGTGGTGGGGTACTTCACCGGCAACGGCGTGGGTGCCAATGCCATCGAGGAAATCCGCTTTGCCAATGGGGATGTCTGGACGATTACCCAGGTGCGCAATCTGGTATTGCAGGGGAGCGATGGCAACGACCTCATCAATGGCTTCAACACGGCTGATACCCTCGATGGCGGACTGGGCCACGACACCCTCTATGGCGCCGACGGCAATGACCTGTTGATCGGTGGCAGCGGCAACGACCTGCTGGATGGCGGTACCGGCAATGACACGCTGATAGGTGGGCTGGGTAACGACACCTACGTGGTCGACTCCCTGGGCGACGTGATCCAGGAGAGCCCGAACCAGGGCATCGATACCCTTGAATCCAGCATCAGCATCACCTCGCCCTTGCGGGCCAACCTCGAGAACCTGCGCCTGACCGGCAGCGCCAATCTCAATGGAACCGGTAACAGTGCCAGCAACCTGATCACCGGCAACCAGGGCGCCAACTACCTCAGGGGCAATGCAGGCAACGACACGCTCAGCGGCGAAGGCGGCAATGACACCCTGGAAGGCGGCGTCGGCAATGACGTCTACCGCTTCGCCCGGGGCTGGGGGACGGACACGATCGTCAACTTCGAAGCGGGCTCCAATGGCCTGGATGCCATCGAGTTCGCGGCGGGCATCCTGCCTGGCGATATTCAGGTTTCGCGCAGCAGTGCAGACTTGGTGTTGAGACTGGTGGGCAGCACCGACCGTATCACTGTCACCGGTTACTTCCAGAACGAGGGCATCACCACCTATGCGGTGGAGGAAATTCGCTTCGCCGACGGAACGCGCTGGAACCTGGCGACCGTCAAGTTACTTGCGCTGCAAGGCGAAAACGGCCACGACAGTCTCACTGGGTATGCCAGCGACGACATCATCAGCGGCGGGGCTGGCAACGACAGTATCTTCGGTGGCGACGGCAACGACACCCTCGACGGTGGTAGCGGCGCCGACCTGCTGGACGGTGGCAACGGCAACGACCGCCTGATCGGTGGTCCGAGCAATGACACCCTGCGAGGCGGCGCAGGTAACGATGTCTATGGGGTCGACTCCGAAGGAGATGTGATCGTCGATACCAGCGGCATCGATACGGTTGAAGCCAGCGTGTCCTATACCCTTGGTGCCGGGCTGGAAAATCTGAGGCTGTTCGGCGCCGCCAACCTCCAGGGCATCGGCAACGATCTGGACAACGACCTGATCGGCAACGCCGGTAACAACCTGTTGCAGGGCGGTGCCGGCAACGACTCGCTCGATGGTAGTTCGGGCAACGACCAGCTTCAGGGAGGTGAAGGCAACGACTATTACCGTTTCACCCAAGGTTGGGGTCAGGACGTGGTGGATGATGCGGCTGGCACATTGGATGTCATCGAGTTCACCGCGGACATCCGGCCTCGCGATTTCGCTATCAGCCATGAAGGTGACGATTTGCTGCTGCACCGGCTGGGCTCGTCCGACAGGCTACGTGTCGTGGGTTGTTTCGGTACCGGTACCGTCGAGCAGATCCGCTTCGCCGACGGCACCCAGTGGCTGCCGGAGCAGCTTAAGGCCCAGTTGCTTCTGGGTGGATTCGGCAATAACAGTTTGATTGGCTTCGCCAGCGATGACGTGCTCGATGGCAAGGAAGGCGACGACAGCCTGTTCGGGTTGTCCGGCGACGACTCGGTGCTTGGCGGCTCCGGCAACGATCTGCTAGACGGCGGTGCCGGGGATGACGTGCTCAGAGGCGACGCCGGCTCCGACACCTACCTGTTTGGTCGGGGTGACGGTCGTGACCTTATCAGCAACTACGATGCGGGCGTCGGCAGTGTGGACACCCTGCTGTTCGGCGAGAACATCCCGGTAGAGGCGCTCTGGTTCCGCCAGAACGGTAACGGTCTGGAAGTGAGCGTGGTCGGCGGCTCGGAGCAGGTAACCGTCTCCAGTTGGTACAGCGGCAGCGCCTACCACCTCGACCAGTTCAAGTCGGCCGACGGCAAGACGCTGCTGGACAGCCAGGTGCAGAGCCTGGTGGATGCCATGGCCGCGTTCGGCGTACCGCCGGGCGGCGAGGGCAATCTCACGGCGGCCCAGCGCGAGGAGCTGAACCTGGTGATCGCCGCCAACTGGCAGTGATCCCCTGAGCGCGTGACGAGGAGCCCTGCCAATTGGCGGGGCTTTTTCGTTTCGGGGTGGTGAATGAATCCGCCGGCCGATGCTCTACATGCAGCGTGGGATCAGGCCCGGCACGGGCCCCTGTGCTAACCTGCGCCAAGTTTTCCCGGGCCCCGGCGGCCCGTTTCCAGAGGTCATCCATGCATATCCACATCCTCGGCATCTGCGGCACCTTCATGGGTTCGCTGGCGGTGCTGGCCAAGGAGCTGGGCCATCGCGTCACCGGCTCCGATGCGAACGTCTATCCCCCCATGAGTACCCAGCTGGAGGCCCAGGGCATCGAGCTGATGCAGGGCTATGACCCGGCTCACCTGGAGCCGGCGCCGGACCTGGTGGTGATCGGCAACGCGCTGTCTCGCGGCAACCCGGCGGTGGAGCACGTGCTGAACAAGGGGCTGCCCTACGTCTCCGGCCCGCAGTGGCTGGCGGACCATGTGCTGCAGGGGCGTTGGGTGATGGCGGTGGCCGGCACCCACGGCAAGACCACTACCACCAGCATGCTGGCCTGGGTGCTGGAACACGCGGGCATGAGCCCGGGCTTCCTCATCGGTGGGGTGCCGCAGAACTTCGGCGTCTCCGCGCGCCTGGGCGGCACGCCGTTCTTCGTGGTGGAGGCGGACGAGTACGACAGCGCCTTCTTCGACAAGCGCTCGAAGTTCGTCCACTACCGCCCGCGCACCGCGATCCTCAACAACCTCGAGTTCGACCATGCGGACATCTTCCCGGACCTGGCGGCCATCGAGCGGCAGTTCCATCACCTGGTGCGGACCATCCCCGGCGAGGGGCTGATCATCCATCCCACTGCCGAAAGCGCCCTGGTGCGGGTGCTGGGCATGGGCTGCTGGACCCCGGTGCAGACCACCGGCGAGGGCGGCCAGTGGCGGGCGCGCCTGCTCAGCGAGGACGGCTCGCGCTTCGAGGTGCTGTTCGAGGGGCAGGTCGCCGGTACGGTGGACTGGAGCCTCACCGGCCAGCACAACGTGGCCAACGCCCTGGCGACCCTGGCTGCGGCGCGCCATGTGGGCGTGGTGCCGGAGCTGGGCGTGGCGGCGCTGTCGGCCTTCCAGAGCGTCAAGCGACGCATGGAGAAGGTGGCCGAGGTCAGGGGCGTGACCGTCTATGACGATTTCGCCCACCACCCCACCGCCATCGCCACCACCCTGGACGGCCTGCGCAAGCGCGTGGGC
Source organism: Pseudomonas sp. ENNP23 (assembly GCF_001728945.1). Lineage (NCBI taxonomy): Bacteria > Pseudomonadati > Pseudomonadota > Gammaproteobacteria > Pseudomonadales > Pseudomonadaceae > Pseudomonas > Pseudomonas sp. ENNP23. The sequence continues at coordinate 86,656 of NZ_LYSP01000013.1, read as the reverse complement.
GATGCGCCGGTGATCGCGGTGATCGAGCCGCGCTCCAACTCCATGAAGCTGGGCGCCCACCGCGATGGGCTGCCCGAGTCGGTGAAGCTGGCTGACCAGGTGTTCTGGTACGCGCCGCCGAACCTCGGCTGGGACCTCGCCGCCACGGTGGCCGGCTCCAGCGTACCGACCCGCGTGTGCGATTCGCTGGAAACCATCATCGAGGGCGTGAAGGCCCTCGCGGTGCCGGGCACCCAGGTGGTGATCATGAGCAACGGTGGCTTCGGCGGCCTGCACGGCAAGCTGGCCCAGGCGCTGGAGGGCTGACATGAGCGGCCCTGAACGCGTCACCCTGGCGATGACCGGCGCCTCCGGCGCCCAGTACGGCCTGCGCCTGCTGGACTGCCTGGTGCGGGAGGATCGCGAGGTGCACTTCCTCATCTCCAAGGCCGCGCAGTTGGTGATGGCGACGGAGACCGACGTCACCCTGCCGGCCAAGCCCCAGGCGATGCAGGCGTTCCTCAACGAGTACACCGGCGCCACGCCGGGGCAGATCCGTGTGTACGGCAAGGAGGACTGGATGGCCCCGGTGGCCTCCGGCTCCGGCGCACCGGCGGCGATGGTGGTGGTGCCCTGTTCCACCGGCACCCTCTCGGCCATCGCCACCGGGGCCTGCAACAACCTGATCGAGCGGGCGGCCGATGTGGCCCTGAAGGAGCGCCGCCAACTGATCCTGGTCCCCCGCGAGGCGCCGTACTCCAGCATCCACCTGGAGAACATGCTCAAGCTGTCCAACCTCGGCGCGGTGATCCTGCCGGCGTCGCCGGGCTTCTACCATCAGCCGCAGACCCTCGATGACCTGGTGGACTTCGTGGTCGCGCGCATCCTCAACCTGCTGGACATCCCCCAGGACATGCTGCCGCGCTGGGGCGAGCACCATCGGGTGAGCGATGAATAACGGCGCACTCGCGCTGTTGCTGGCGCTGGCCCTGCCGGGCTGCGCCAGCGTCACCACCCTCAACGCCGCCAAGCCCGGTGCGCCGATCATCTACTCCGGCACCCGGCTCGATTGGTACGCCCTCCATGACGGTTGTTGCCCCATCGACCGTTTCGGCACCGAACCTCCGACCTGTCCGGCCGTCGACCTGCCCGCCAGCGCGTTGCTGGACACCCTGCTGCTGCCGCTTTCCGTGGCGGGGGAGCTGGGGATAGGGCTGGGGATTCGCGGCGGCAACTGATTGGGCGGGGGCGTGCTCCCGGGCTGAAGCCCGGGCTACGTCGCTGTCTGGCGCGAGCGTGAGCCGAGGCTCAGGCCAGGTCCTGGCACACGTCCACCCATTGGGCGGCGACGAGGTCGGCCAGGCGTTCGGGAGTGATGCGAACGGCGCTGTGGATGGCGCCGGCGGCGGGGACGACTTCTTCGAAGGCTTGCAGCGAGCGGTCACAGTAGACCGGCAGCGGGGTGGCCAGGCCGAAGGGGCAGACGCCGCCCACCGGGTGGCTGGTGAGGGCCTCCACGGTTTCGGCGTCGAGCATCCGCGCCTTGGCGCCGAAGGTTTCCTTGAACTTGCGGTTGTCGATGCGGGCATCGCCGCGGGCCACCACCAGCACGGCATCTTCGCCAACGCGGAACGCCAGGGTCTTGGCGATGCGGCCGGGCTCGACACCGTGGGCCTCGGCGGCCAGGGCGACGGTGGCGGTGCTGGTTTCGAGTTCGATGATCGCGATGTCCGGCGCCTTGCTGGCGAAGAAGGCGCGCACGGATTCCAGGCTCATGGGATCGGTCCTTGGTCGGGGGTCAGCACGCCAGGTCGCGGACGTCGGGCAGGCTGTCGGCAAGCCCGTAGCGACCCTTGGCGTCGCGGGTCACCCGGCCGATGGCGACGGCCGGGTCGTGGGTGAAGACCAGGCGGCCATTGCGGGCCAGCAGGTCGGCCAGCAGGGCTTCCTTCTCTTCGATCAGGCCCTCGGGGAAGCGGTCGTAGCCCATGGTGATGGGCAGGTGGACCCAGGGGGCGCCGGGGATCAGGTCGCCGCTGAACACCACCGGGCCATCGGGCATCTGCACTTCCGGCAGGAGCTGGCCGGGGGTGTGGCCATCGCTCCAGTGGAAGCGCCAGTCGGCGCCGAGGGTGGTGCTCTGTTCGCCGTCTTCCAGCAGCTCCAGCCGCTCGCTGGCCTGCAGCAGTTCCAGCAGTTCGGGAATGTAGGAGGCGCGGTCACGGGCGTGGGGTGTGCAGGCGCGCTGCCATTGGCGGCGGCCGGTGATGAAGCGGGCATTGGGGAACAGCAGGCGCAGCGGCTGGCCTTCTTCCCAGGGGGCGAGCAGGCCGCCGGCGTGGTCGAAGTGCAGGTGGGTGAGCAGCACCACGTCGATGTCGGCATGGCCGAGGCCCACAGCCGCCAGGCTGTCGAGCAATACGTGGTGGCTCTCCTGCACGCCGTAGCGCTGCTTCAGGTCCGGGGAGAAGAAGGCGCCGATGCCGGTTTCCACCAGCACGTTGCGTTCGCCTTCACGCACCAGCAGGGCGCGGCAACCGAGGTCGATGCGGTTGAGGGCATCCGGGGCCATCCAGCGCTCCCAGAGGGCGCGCGGGGCGTTGCCGAACATGGCGCCGCCGTCGAGTTTCTGGCTGTTGCCGGTGAGGGTGGTGAGGGTGCGCATGTCGGTCCCTGTCTGCGTGCGGAGCGGGCAAGGCTAACCCGAATGCCGGGGCGCCGGTCAATCCGCCCAGCCGCTGTAGACGAAGGTCATGGGGCGCGGGCCGGGCAGGTAGCGGGTGTTCAGGTCGCCGATGCGAAAGCCGCCGGCCTCGATCAGGCGGGGGATGTCGCGGTCCAGGTGGCAGCCCCCGGCCAGCGGTTTCCACAGCGGCGTGAGGCGTTGCTGCCAGCGCACCACGCCGGGGTCCGGGGCCAGGCCGTGCTCGGCGAAATGCAGGCGGCCGCCGGGCTTGAGCACGCGGCGCATTTCCCGCAGGGCGGCGACGGCGTCGGGGATGGTGCAGAGGGTGAAGGTGCAGACGATGCTGTCGAAGCGGCCGTCGTCGGCGCGGATCTCGCCCAGCTCCAGGGCGATGGTTTCCACCGGGATGGCGATGGCGGCGGCGCGCTGTCGGGCCAGGGCCTGCATCTGCGCGGCGGGATCGACGCCGGTCACCCGGCTGACCCGCTGCGGGTCGTAGAAGGCGAGGTTGAGGCCGGTGCCGATACCGATCTCCAGCACCTCGCCCTCGGCGTTGGGCACCACCTGGGAGCGGGTCTTCATGACGTGGCCCATGCCGCAGGCGTAGTCGATCAGGCGCGGCAGGATGTGGCGGTCGTAGAACTGCATGGGCGTTCCCTTCCTGGGGCTGCGGAGCTGTCCACCCTACAGGCGCGGTCGGTTGGGTGTCGCGGGCGTTCCGGCCAAGGCCTGGGGCGCTTCAGCGGCCCAGGCGGCGCAGTTCGTCCGATTCCACCACGCGGGTGCCTTCGCCGGTCTCCAGAGCCAGGCGCCAGAGCGCGCGGGCCAGGGTACAGGCTTCGATGCCCCGGTACTTGCCGGGGATCAGGCGCATCAGCGGGGCGGCGAGGCGTTCGCCGAGGCGGAACTCCTGGCGCGGGCCGAGCAGCAGGGAGGGGCGGGCGAGGGTGAGTTGCGGCCAGCCCTGGTCGCGCAGGGCGTCTTCCATCTCGCCCTTGACGCGGTTGTAGAAGACCGATGAGCCCCGGTCCGCGCCAAGGGCGCTGATGACCAGGTAGTGCCGTGCCCCCAGTTCAAGGGCGCGGCGGCCGACGGCCATCACCAGGTCGAGGTCGATGGCGCGGAAGGCCTCCTGGGAGCCGGCCTGGCGGATGGTGCTGCCCAGGCAGCAGAAGGCGGTGTCGATGGGGCCGCCGAGCTGGGGCAGCAGGTCGGCCAGCTCGCCCACCGGGTTTTCCAGGCGCGGATGGGCGGCGAGCGGGCGGCGCGAGGGGGCGAGCACGCGCTCGACGGTGCGCTCGTTGAGCAGGCGGTCGAGCAGGTGCTCGCCGGTGAGGCCGGTGGCGCCGGCGAGCAGGATGTGCTGGGGCGTCAGGTGCATGGTGGCTGTCTCTCCGCTGACACAGGTTCAGCTTAGTGGCTGGCCGGGGTTTTGGCCCCGTCCGCCGGCTTGTCGGCCAGTGCCTGCAGGGCCTGGTTGGCGCGCAGGCGCTTCCAGTGGGCGAGCACGGCCTTGGGAGCCCAGATCTGCGGTTCGGATGGTTCGAAGTCGTCCTCCTTCTCCCATTTGGCGACTGCCTCGCGGGCGAGCTTGAAGGCGCGCTGGAGGTCGTCGGTCTGGTTCAGGGCGTCGGCCAGCAGGGCGCGGCCGAAGTAGGTGAAGTCGTTGTCGTCGGAGCAGCCGAAGGACACGCGATCGGCACGGGCGGCGGTCATCACCAGGGTCTTGTCGTCCTTCAGGGCGGGGATGAAGCCGCCGGAGTAGCAGGCGGAGATCACCAGCACCTTGTGACGGTCGCGCAGGGGGGCGAGGAGGGTGGCCAGGTCGGCGGCGGCGAGGTCGGACAGTTGCAGGCCGGGTTGCTCCAGGGCGAGCTGGTGGTCGGCGGAGCCGTGGCTGGTGAGGTAGAGGAACACCAGGTCTTCCGGGCCGCTGCGCGTGGCCAGGGTCTCGACGGCGCGGGCGAGGCTCTCGCGGGTGGCCAGGGGGCGGTCGGCCATGTGGTCGCGGTGGTTCACCAGGGTGATGTGGCCACGGGCGGCGAAGCGGTCGCTCATCAGCTTGGCGGCGTAGTCGGCTTCCCGCAGGAACACGCTCTGGCGGCCATCGCCGCCCAGGCTCAGGCTGTACAGCTCGGGGGCCGGGGTGGACGGCGGGACGGCGCTGAGGGCCTCGTCCAGCAGGCGCCCCTGTTGCAGCAGGCCGACCTCCAGCGGGTCGGGCAGTGCCTGGCCGGCGGCATCGCGCACGCGGCGGCCGTTGCGCCAGGTGCCGCGCTCCTGCTCGCCGCTGGCCAGGGTGAGGGTGCCGTCGCCGGCGTAGCGACCGTTGGCGAAGCCGCCGACGTAGTGGCTGCCGTCGGCCAGGTGCAGGTCGCCCTGGCCGTGGTAGCGCCAGGTGCGGAAGGCGCCCTGGTAGTGCTCGCCGTCGGCACCCTTGTATTCGCCCTTGCCGGTCAGCGTGCCGTTGCGGAACTCACCGCTCCACACCGCGCCTTCGGCGTTCTGGTAGCGGCCCTTGCCGTTGAAGCGGTTGCTGGCGAAGCCGCCGCTGTAGCGGTCGCCGTCGCTGCCCTGGTAGTCGCCTTCGCCGTTCAGTTGGCCCTGCTTGAAGGTGCCGCTGAAGCGGTTGCCTTCGCTGTCGGTGAGCACGCCGGGGCCGTCGGGCTGGCCGTTGCGGAAGCGGCCCTGGTGCTCGCTGCCGTCGGGCATGCGCAGGGTGCCGAGGCCGTGGTACTGGTCGTTGCGAAAGCCGCCCTGGTAGACCATCTCACCTTGCGCGAGGCGGCCTTCGCCGTCGAAACGGTTGCCCTTGAAACCGCCTTCATAGACGGTGCCGTCGCGGTAGGTCATGCGGCCCTTGCCGTCGAACAGGCCGTCGCGGAACTCGCCTTCGTACGCCACGCCTTCCGGGCCGTGCCAGCGGCCCTGGCCATTGGCCTGGCCGTCCTTGAAGCGGCCTTCGAACCAAGTGCCATTGGTGTAGTCGAGGCGGCCGGGGCCTTGCAGCAGGCCGTCGACCACCTCGCCCCGGTAGCGGGCGCCATCGGGCAGTCGGGCGTCGGGCGGGGTGATGGGCTCGCCCTCGCCGCAGGCGGCGAGCAACACGGCAAGGCTGAGGGGAAGAAGGGCTTTCATCGGCAGTCCCTGGCTGAATGGCTGCCCTAGTGTGGCGTAAAAAAGCCCGCGTGAGCGGGCTTTTGTAGCGGACGTGTGAGGCCGATCAGGTCCACTGGGTGATCTTGTTGCCCTGTTTGTCGGTGAAGGCGCCGACGATGATCATGATGAAGTCGATCAGGGTCCAGATGCCCAGGCCACCGAGGGTGAGGATCTGCAGGATGGCGGTGCCGATCTTGCCGGCGTAGAAACGGTGGGCGCCAAAGGTGCCGAGGAAGAAGCAGAGCAGGAAGGCGGGCAGGATGCGCTTTTCGGTCATGGAACTGTCCTTGTAGACGGTGCGGTTGGAGAGTCCCCTGGGCGGGGTGGGCGGCATTCTAGCGAGACGAGACGCTCGGGGCGAGAGGCGCCGGCTGCTTTCGCAGCGGCGCCGGGGGCGTCAGACGAAGCAGAGGCTGAGGGACTCGGCGACGTAGGCCGGCTTGGCCTGGCCTTCGATCTCGAGGGTGGCGCGGGCCTTGATCAGCCACTGGCCGGGGTTCTTCTCGGTGACGTCGAGCACGGTGAGGGCCAGGCGTACCCGCGAGTTAACCGGCACCGGCTGGATGAAGCGGACGCTGTCCAGGCCGTAGTTGATGCCCATCTTCAGACCTTCGGGGAGCACCAGCAGTTTTTCCGACAGCACCGGGATCAGCGACAGGCTGAGGAAGCCGTGGGCGATGGTGGTGCCGAAGGGGGTGCGCTTGGCCTTCTCCGGGTCGACATGGATGAACTGGTGGTCGCCGGTGCATTCGGCGAACTGGTTGATGCGTTCCTGATCGATGGTCAGCCACTCGGAGTGGCCCAGGTCCTTGCCAATGTAGCTTTTCAGTTCTGCAACGGGTACGAACGGCATGCTTCATCCTCCGTGGACGGTTTTTTCTTCTTCTTGTGGCGGGCTGGCTCGCCCGACGCTTTGGCGTAGATCAGCACGGGGTTCGGGCCTGGTCAAGCCGGCATGGTCTCTGCGAATGGCGGGTTATAGCGGGCAGGGCAGGCGTGCCTATAATGGCCCACCCTGGTTCCGGCCCGTCTGCGACGGGCCTGCGGAGACGGAGCAGGGACGGAAGACTGTCTGGAGACCCCTCATGCTGCTGCGTGGCTTGACCTGGCTGGTGCTGTTCCAGTTGCTCGGCACCGGGCTGAACGCCCTGTTCCTGCACATGCTGCCCGGCCCCATCATCGGGCTGGTGCTGTTGTTCGTGTTCCTCGTCGTTCGGGGCGAGGTCGGGGAGCCGCTGACGGTGGCGTCCGGCGCCCTGTTGCGTTACCTGCCGCTGCTGCTGGTGCCGCCGGCGGTGGGGGTGATGGTCTACGCGCAGGCGATCTGGGAGGACGCCTGGGCGGTGGTCGGTGCGCTGGCGTTGTCGGCGTTCTTCACCCTGCTGTTCGTGGGGTGGCTGATGCAACGGTTGATCGACCGCCGCGACAGCGGGGAGGGCAAGGCATGAGCCTGGCATGGCAACCGGCCTGGCAGGCCGTGGTGCACCACCCGTTGTTCGGTGTGGGTCTTACCCTCGCCGCCTACCAGTTGGCCAGTTCGTTGTACGAGCGCTCCCGGCTGATGTTCCTGCAGCCGGTGCTGGTGTCGATGGCGCTGGTGATCGCGGTGCTGGTGCCGCTGGGCGTCGGCTATGACGAGTACCGCCAGAGCACCACGCTGCTCAACCTGCTGCTGGGCCCTGCCACGGTGGCGCTCGCAGTGCCGCTGTTCCTCAACCTCAAGCGCATTCGCCTGTTGTTCTGGCCGACGCTGCTGACCCTGGCCCTCGGCGGGCTGGTGGCCACGGCGATGGGCGTCGGCCTGGCCTGGGTGTTCGGCGCCGAGCACATGGTGTTGATGACCATGGCGCCCAAGTCGGTCACTTCGCCCATCGCCATGCTGGTGGCCGAGCAGATCGGCGGTGTGGCGGCGCTGGCGGCGGTGTTCGTGCTCATCACCGGGGTGGCCGGGGCCATGCTCGGGCCGGAGATGCTGCGCCGCGTCGGCGTCCACCACCCGGCCGCGCAAGGCATGGCGCTGGGTATTACCGCCCATGCGGTGGGCACCGCCCGTGCGCTGCAGGAGGGCGAGGAGTGCGGCGCTTTCGCGGCGTTGGCGATGAGCCTGATGGGGGTGGCGACGGCGGTGCTGCTGCCGTTGGCCGTGGCGATGATTGTGTGAGGGACGAGTGATGGAACTGCCGCTGTTTCCTTTGAATACCGTGTTGTTCCCCGGCTGCATGCTCGACCTGCAGTTGTTCGAGGCGCGCTACCTGGACATGATCGGGCGCTGCATGAAGCAGGGTGCCGGCTTTGGCGTGGTGGGCATCCTCGAAGGTGAGGAGGTCGGCAGCGCCGCCCATCGCATTGCGCCCCTGGGGTGCGAGGCGCTGATCCGTGACTGGCAGCAACTGCCCAACGGGCTGCTGGGCATCCGGGTCGAGGGCGCTCGACGCTTCACGGTCGAAAGCACGCGTGTGCAGGCCGACCAGCTCACCCTGGGGGATATCGCCTGGCTGGACGACGATGATGCCGACCGGCCGTTGCTGCCGGAGCACGCTGACCTGGCCGCGCTGCTCAATGCACTGGCCGAGCACCCGCTGGTGAAGGGGCTGGGCATGGGCGGCCTGGCCCACGGCCAGCAGGAGCTGGCCAACCAGTTGGCCTACCTGCTGCCGTTCTCCCTCGATGAGAAGCTGGAGTTGCTGGCCCTGGGCAGCCCGGATGCGCGGCTCGACCACCTGCAGACGCTGCTGAACCGCCTGCAGGGCGACGTCATCGCCTGATCACGCCGGGCGTGGCCCTTCTTTCGCCACGCCCAGGCGCCTTCCTATTTGTAGCGATACAGGCTGAAGGCCTCTGGCAGCGCCCAGGTGGCGAAGCCGCCGAGCAGAGCCAGTGCGGCCGGCAGCAACAGCCACCAGACCCGTGGACTCAGTGCCGGCAGCGAGGCCTGGCGCTGGATCAGTGCCAGCCAGCCGGCACACACGCAACTGGCCAGCAGGGCGCCGGCGATGATGTCGGTCGGCCAGTGCACCCCGAGGTAGACCCGCGACAGCGCGATGCTGGCAGCCGGCAGGCAGGCCAGCAGCATCCAGGTCAGGCGCAGGCGCGGCGGCTGGCCACGGCCGGCCAGCACCCCCAGCACGAGGAAGAATGCGAATGCGGCGGAGCTGTGGCCGCTGGGGAAGCTGAAGCTGCTCAGCGGTTCGGCCAGCACGTCGGGTCGGGCCCGGGCGAACAGGTGCTTGAGAGCGCCATTGGCCAGGGCGGTGGTGATCAGCGTGCCGCCGGCAAACAGTGCGTGGCGCCATTGCCGGGCCAGGAGCAGCAGGCCGGTGATCAGCGCGCCGGCGAAGAACTGGGTGCGGAAATCGCCGAGGCGCGTGACCAGCACCGCCAGGCTGTCGAGGGTGGCCTGACGTTGCTCCTGCACCAGTGCCATCAGGCCCTGGTCGAAGTCATGCAGGGACGACCAGCCGAAGAACAGCGCCACCAGCAGCACCAGGCTCAGGCCAGCGGCGAGCGAGGTGGCCCAGCGCTTGTGCCGCAGGCTGCCCTGGACGATCAGGCCGATCATCACCAGCACCGCGACCACCACCACGGCGGCCTCGCTCCAGAACCCCTCCGGCAACGGCAGGCGCAAGGCTGCTCCGGTGGCCCAGCCGGGCAGCAGGTAGGCCACGGACCAGCCGGCTGCTGCCACCAGGCTGACGACGGTGAAACGCAGCAGCGGCATGTCCAGCATGCCGGCCACCATGGGCAGCATGGGCCGCAGCGGGCCGATGAAGCGGCCCACCAGCAGACTGGCCACGCCGTAGCGCTGGAAGTAGGTCTCGGCCCCGGCCAGCCACTCCGGGTGGTGGCGCAACCCGGGCAGCCGGCGGATGTTCTGGTGGAAGCGCCGCCCCAGCCCGTAGGAGATCGCGTCCCCCAGCAGGCCGCCGAGGTAGCCTAGCAGCAGGGTCTCGCCCAGGCCCAGGGCGCCGCTGCCGGCCATGGCCGCCACGGCGAACAGCAGCACAGTGCCGGGCACGATGATGCCGGCGATGGCCAGGCATTCGACGCAGGCGATGGTGAAGATGGCCAGGCCCAGCCATTGGGGGTTGGCGCTGAGCCAGTCGGTGATGGCGTGCAGCCATTCGGTCATGCGGGCGTTCCTTCGATCAGGTGGTAGTGCTCGCCTTCGAGCTGCCCCCGGCGCAACGGGTTGCGCGTGCAGTGGCGGGCGTAGGTGGCGTCGACGAAGCGATAGGGCAGGTGCTCGTCGCGGCCGCTGGGGATGCCGAGGCGGGTGGTCTGGATGATGGCGGTGGGATGTGCGCCGGTGTCGTCGACGAACAGTCGGGCGGGGTCGAAGCGTTGCGCGTCCCAGTCCGGCACCTTCAGCCCCAGCGCCTTGCACAGCAGCGTCTGGCCGTTGCAGAGGCGCTCGGGCGGGCGCGGGCGACCCTGGGCATCGGGGTTGTTGGCCTGCATGACGGCCAGGGCCTCGGGGCCGGACACGGCATCCACCCAGGGATAGGCGGACTTGATCAGCACCGCGTTGCCGGGCCCCTGGGCGCTGAAGTTCAGCGAGTCGCCACCCCGGGCGTAATACATGTAGATGTGACCGCCATCGAGGAACAGCGCCCGGCGCTTCTCGGTGTAGCCGAGGGAGGCGTGGCTGCCTTTCTCGGCCAGGTAATAGGCTTCGGTCTCGATGATGCGGGCCGACAGCCAGCGCCCGTTGACGCGGTGGCGGATGACCTTGCCCAGCAGCTCGCGGGCCAGCACCTGGGCGTCGCGGTCGAAGAACCCGTCCGCCAGGGGGCGGGCGCCGGGCCAGGGCAAACTTAGGGTGGGATCGTCGGGCATGGGCTGTTGGTGGGCTATGGCTCGGAATAGGCTGGCGATTATACGGAAGCCCCGCTTGATCGAAGCTGAACGGCGGGGCGGGAACACACTCAGAAAAACAATAAGAGCCCGCCATGACCCGAGCCGTTCGCGCCGACAGCACCCACATCACCCCCAGTGCCCACTACACCGGCTATGTCTGGTACCGCCATCGCCTGGCCGAGGCGCCCTTCGCCACGGCGTTCGGGCGTTGGGTCCACGGCGCGCTCAGCCCTATCGCCTGGGGCGCGCGGGCGCTGTTCGGGCTGGACATCGAGCAGTTCCTGCTGCAGCGCCACCTGCTGATCGACGCCCGCCTGGAGCAGGCGATCCGTGATGAGGGCGTTGTGCAGGTGGTGGAAATCGCCTGTGGGCTCTCGCCTCGGGGGCGGCGCTTCTGCCTGCGCCATCCGCAGTTGCGCTATCTGGAGGCGGACCTGCCGCCGATGGCTGCGCGCAAGCGCCTGTTGCTGCACGCCGAGGGTTGGTTGAGCAGTCGCCATCAGGTGCGTGCGGTGGACATCCTCGCCGGGGAGGGCGCCCAGGGGCTGGAGGCGCTGTTCTCCGGCCTGGATACCGGGCTGCCGGTGGTGGTGATCACCGAGGGGCTGGTGAACTACTTCCAGTTGCCGGTGATCGAGGGCTTCTGGCGGCGCCTGGCCGAGCAGATGCGCAGCTTTCCCAGCGCGACCTACCTCACCGACCTCTACCCCGACCTGCGCGAGCACCCGCGCTACCGCCAGGTGCGCTGGGGCGTCGGGTTGGTGGGGCGGCTCACGCGCGGGCATTACCCGCTGCACTACCGCAGTGCCGAGGCCATCGTCGATGGCTTTTCCGCCTGCGGCTTCGACCGGGTCTCGGTGCTTGACCCAAGCGAGCCAGGGGCCGGGCTCGGCCTGGCACCCGGGCGCTGGCCCGCCCTTGTGCGGGTGGTGGAGGCCCGCACCGGGGCCTGAGCCCCGGTGGCCTGCCGATCAGGCGGCGGCTGCCAGTTGCGCCGGGCGGACGTGCTCGGCAAGGGCGGCGCTGGCGGCGGCGTCCATGTGGGTGAACACCAGGGACAGCGCGTCACCGGTCTGGCGCAGGGGCAGCAGGTCCAGCGCTGGCAGGCCCTCCATTGCCAGTTGCCAGCCTCGGACCGGCAACCCTGCCGGGAGCGCGCCCTGCAGGTGGGCACCGAAGAAACCCAGTTCCTGAACCTCTACCGGGAAGCTGCCCAGCTCGGCGTGATGCAGCCGGGCGGCGCGCTGTGCCGGCGCGAGCCGGAGCTCCTGGCGGCGCTCCATCTCATTGAGGCGGCTGCGGGCCAGGCGGGTCGCGCCGATGGGCGTGGCTGGCAGCGCCTGGTCGAGGAAGAAGGGGCGGTAAAGCTGGGCGCAGGCGTTGCGTCGCTCGAACTGAGCAAGGTGGTCGCCGTCGTGGATCAGCGCGCAATCGGCCTGGGTGCAGGCGGTGGTGAAGGCGGCGTGCTCCCAGGGCTGGGTGAAGTGGTCGAACTCGCCGGCCAGCACCAGGGTCGGGCACCTGGGGTAGTGCGTGAACCCGGCGAAGTCCAGCAGGCGGCGGCTGTTCTGCCGGTAGCGCTCGCGCTCGGCGCCGGTCAGGCGTTGCAGTTGGCGCAGCATGGCCTTGCGAAAGCCGGGGCTGATGCCGGTGCGTTCCAGTCGCAATGGGTTGATCAGGCCGGTCAGCGAGCCCTGGGCGAACTCCGCCAGGCGCTCCTCTTCCAGCAGGTGCAGGCTCTCCTCCAGCAGGGCGCGGGCGCCAGGGCGACCGAAGGTGGTCACACCCGCCAGCAGCAGGCGTGCGCAGCGCTGGGGATGGCGGCTGGCGAACAGCGCTGCCAGGGCCGAGCCGTAGGACAGGCCGATGGGCATCAGCGGTGGCAGCGCGAGGGCCTCGGCGAAGTCGGCGATCAGGTCGGCCAGCGCCTCCAGCCCCAGTTCCGGGGCCAGTTGCAGGTTGCCGCCCTGGCCGGGCAGATCGAGGAGGATCACCGGGTGGTGCTCCAGCAGTTCCTCCACCTCGGCGGCGAAGGAGCGAAAGCTCTGGAATGCGCCCCCCAGCATCAGGATGGGGAGACGGGTGTCGTGGGCATGGCGGGACCAGGCCTGGTAATGCAGGCGCCAGGTGCCTGTTTCGAGGACGGACGGGGGCGTGCCGAGCTGGTCGGCGTGGTAACCGGTGCGGTAATGCATGGCGATTCTCCGGCGCTCGGGCGCCTTGTTGTTGTTCTCGCCGCGGTTCGGGGCGCGGGGGCACGCTTTGAAGGTAAACACCGGTGACGATTTTGTTTACCCATCCTTCGGGCGGGGGCGGTGGGGTGGGGTGTGGGCGGGTGTCACCGTCTCGCCCCGGCCTGCGTGGCCTGGGCGTTCGGACGGGATTCGCCGATGCGCTGGAACGGGCTGTCTACCATCCGCCCGGCGCTGCTGGGCGGCGGGCGCACGCGCGGGCTATAATCGCCCACTTTTCCCAACCGCCAGACGCCGAGACCATGACCGAGTCCGTTCTCGATTACATGACCCGCCTGGGCCGCGCTGCGCGCGCCGCCTCGCGCGTGGCCGCCCGTGCCAGCACTGCGCAGAAGAACCGCGCCCTGCTGGCCGCCGCCGATGCCCTGGACGCCGCCCGTGCGGAGCTGTCCGCTGCCAACGAGCTGGATCTGGCCAGCGGCCGGGCCAATGGCCTGGAGCCAGCCATGCTGGACCGCCTGGCGCTCACCCCGGCACGCATCGACGACATGATCGAGGGCTTGCGCCAGGTGGCCGGACTGCCGGACCCGATCGGCGAGATCCGCGACATGCGCTACCTGCCCTCCGGCATCCAGGTGGGCAAGATGCGTGTGCCGCTGGGGGTGATCGGCATCATCTACGAGTCGCGCCCGAACGTGACCATCGACGCGGCCAGCCTGTGCCTGAAGTCGGGCAACGCCACCATCCTGCGTGGTGGTTCCGAGGCCATCCACTCCAACCAGGCCATTGCCCGCTGCATCCAGCAGGGCCTGGCTGACGCCGGCCTGCCCGCCGAACTGGTGCAGGTGGTGGAAACCACCGACCGCGCCGCCGTGGGCGCGCTGATCAGCATGCCGGAGTACGTGGACGTGATCGTCCCCCGTGGTGGCAAGGGCCTGATCGAGCGCATCAGCCGCGACGCCAAGGTGCCGGTGATCAAGCACCTGGACGGCATCTGCCACGTCTACATCGACATCGCCGCCGACCTCGACAAGGCCATCCGCGTGGCGGACAACGCCAAGACCCAGCGCTACGCGCCGTGCAACACCATGGAAACCCTGCTGGTACACCGTGGCATCGCCGAGCGTGTGCTGCCGCCGCTGGCCGCCATCTACCGCGACAAGGGCGTCGAGCTGCGTGGCGATGCGGCCACCCGCGCGCTGCTGGGCAGCGACGTGCTGGAGGCGACCGAGGACGATTGGCGCACCGAGTACAACGCGCCGATCCTGTCCATTCGCATCGTCGATGGTCTGGAGCAGGCCATCGAGCACATCAACACCTACGGCTCGCAACACACCGACGCGATCATCACCGAGAACTTCAGTGATGCGCGGCGCTTCCTCACCGAGGTGGATTCCGCCTCGGTGATGGTGAACGCCTCCACCCGCTTCGCCGATGGCTTCGAGTACGGTCTGGGCGCGGAGATCGGCATCTCCACCGACAAGCTGCACGCACGCGGCCCGGTCGGCCTGGAAGGGCTGACCAGCGAGAAGTACGTGGTCTTCGGCGACGGGCACATCCGCACCTGATGATCCAGCGTATCGGCCTCTTCGGCGGCACCTTCGACCCGGTCCACATCGGCCATCTGCGGGGCGCCCTCGAGGTGGCCGAGCTGATGGCGTTCGACCAGCTGCGGCTGATCCCCAGCGCCCGCCCGCCGCACCGCGAGGCACCGCAGGTATCGGCGGCCGACCGGCTGGCGATGGTGGAGCTGGCGGTGGCCGACCTGCCGCCGCTGCGGGTGGACGACCGCGAGCTGCGCCGCGAGCGGCCGTCCTGGACCATCGACACCCTGGAGTCGCTGCGGGCCGAAGTGGGCGAGTCCGACCAGTTGTTCCTGATGCTTGGCTGGGACGCCTTCTGCGGCCTGCCGGGCTGGCACCGCTGGGACGAGTTGCTGAGCCACTGCCACATCCTGGTGCTGCAGCGTCCGGATGCGGACACCGAGCCGCCGGAGGAGCTGCGCGACCTGCTGGCGGCACGCAGCGTGGCCGATCCGCTGGGCCTGAGCGGGCCTGGCGGACAGATTTCATTCGTCTGGCAGTCCCCGCTGGCGGTTTCCGCCACGCAGGTCCGCCAGTTGCTGGCCGACGGGCGCTCGGTGCGCTTCCTTGTGCCCGACGCGGTGCTGGCCTATATCCACGCGCACGGTCTGTACCGTGCGGCGAACTGATTCATCCGAGGTAATTGAACCGATGCAAAACGAAGAACTGGTCAAGATCGCCCTCGCGGCGCTTGAAGACATGAAGGCCCAGGACATCACCACCATCGATGTACGCGGCAAGACCAGCGTCACCGACTTCATGGTGATCGCCAGCGGCTCCTCCAGCCGCCACGTCAAGTCCCTGGCGGAGAACGTGCTGGAGAAGGTCAAGGAAAACGGCGTCCGCGCCCTGGGCAGCGAAGGCCTGGACGGCGGCGAGTGGGCCCTGCTGGACCTGGGGGATGTGGTCGTGCATGTGATGCAGGTCGCCACCCGCCAGTTCTACGACCTGGAGCGCCTGTGGCAGGGCGCCGAGCAGAGCCGCGCCCAGCATCCCCAGGAATAACGGAGCACCGCCTTGCGTCTGCGTCTGATCGCCGTCGGCTCGCGCATGCCCCGCTGGGTGGAGGAGGGCTGGAACGAGTACGCCAAGCGCCTGCCGTCCGAGCTGTCCCTCGATCTGGTGGAAATCCCCCTGACCACGCGCGGCAAGAACGCCGACGTGGCGCGGATGATCCGCCAGGAGGGCGAGGCGATGCTGGCCAAGGTCCAGCCTGGGGAACGCATCGTCACCCTGGAAGTCGAAGGGCGTGCCTGGAGCACCGAGCAACTGGCTGCCGAGCTCGACCGCTGGCGCCTCGACGCGCGTACCGTGAACCTCATGGTGGGTGGCCCCGAGGGGCTGGCGCCGGAGGTGTGCGCGCGCAGCGAGCAGCGCTGGTCGCTGTCGCCGCTGACCCTGCCGCACCCGCTGGTGCGGATTCTGGTGGGCGAGCAGATCTACCGCGCCTGGACCGTGCTCTCCGGGCACCCCTACCACAAGTAAGCCGTACCGATGCCGCAACCGATCCGCCTGAAGGACCACGAGAAGGATGCCCGCCTGGTGCGTCGGCGCGTCGTGGTGGGTGCCGTTGCGGTGTTGCTGCTGACCTGCGCATTGATTGCCCGCCTGTATTACCTGCAGGTGATCCAGTACGAGTACCACTCCACGCTCTCGGAAAATAACCGGGTGCATGTGCAGCCGATCCCGCCGACACGGGGGCTGATCTTCGACCGCAACGGCCTGATCATCGCCGACAACCGCCCCAGCTTCAGCCTGACGGTGACCCGCGAGCGCGCTGGCGACTGGAAGAGCGTGCTGGACGTGATCGTCGAGGTGCTGGAGCTGACGCCGGACGACCGCGCGCTGTTCGAGAAGCGCATGAAGCAGGGTCGACGCCCTTTCGAGCCGGTGCCGGTGCTGTTCGAGCTGACCGAGGAGCAGATCGCCCGCATCGCGGTGAACCAGTTCCGCCTGCCCGGTGTGGAGGTGGCTGCCCAACTGGTACGCCACTACCCGCAGGGCGCGCACTTCGCTCACTCGGTGGGCTACGTCGGGCGGATCAACGAGAAGGAGCTCAAGGAGCTCGACCCGATCAACTACAGCGGCACCCACCACATCGGCAAGACCGGAATCGAGCGCTTCTACGAGGACACGCTGCACGGCGAGGTGGGGTACGAGGAAGTCGAGACCAACGCCCGTGGCCGTGTGCTGCGGGTGCTCAAGCGCACCGACCCGAAGCCCGGCAAGGACCTGGTGCTGACCCTGGATGCGCACCTGCAGGAAGCGGCAGAGGACGCCCTGGGTGGGCGCCGGGGCGCCATCGTGGCCATCGAGCCATCCAGCGGCGATGTGCTGGCCATGGTCAGTCAGCCGAGCTTCGACCCGAACCCCTTCGTCACCGGCATCAGCTTCAAGCAGTACGCCGAGCTGCGCGATTCCATCGACCGGCCGCTGTACAACCGCGTGCTGCGCGGGCTCTATCCGCCGGGTTCGACGGTCAAGCCGATGGTGGCGGTGTCCGGTCTCGAAGCCGGGGTGGTGACGCCGGATTCACGGGTGTTCGACCCGGGCTACTACCAACTGCCCAACTACGATCACAAGTACCGCAACTGGAACCGCTCCGGTGACGGCTGGGTGAACCTGGAGGCCGCGATCATGCGGTCCAACGACACCTACTTCTACGACCTTGCCCACAAGATGGGCATTGATCGCCTGCACCAGTCCATGAGCCGCTTCGGTTTCGGCCAGAAGGTGGCGCTGGACATGTTCGAGGAAACGCCGGGTCTGATGCCCTCCCGCGACTGGAAGCGTTCCCGTTACCGCCAGGCCTGGTTCCCGGGGGAGACGCTGATCCTCGGCATCGGCCAGGGCTACATGCAGGCCACGCCGTTGCAACTGGCCCAGGCCACCGCGCTGATGGCCAACCGTGGCAGGTGGGTCCGCCCGCACCTGGCCAAGAGCATCGGCGGCGAGCCGCCGGTGGACGAGAACCCGATGCCCGACATCACCCTGCGCGACCCGAAGTTCTGGGACTACGCGCGCTCCGGCATGGAGCAGGTGGTGCACGGTGCGCGGGGCACCGCCCGCAAGGTGGGCGCCGCCTCCGTTTACCGCATTGCCGGCAAGTCCGGTACGGCCCAGGTGGTCGCCATCAAGCAGGGCGAGCGCTACGACCGCTCGAAGGTCCAGGAGCGCCACCGCGACCACGCGCTGTTCATCGCCTTCGCCCCGGCCGACGATCCGAAGATCGCCGTGGCGGTGATGGTGGAGAACGGCGAGTCCGGCTCCGGGGTGGCGGCGCCGGTGGTCAAGCAGGTGATGGACGCCTGGCTGCTTGGACCGGACGGCCAGCTCAAGCCCGAATTCCGCCCTGCAGGCGCGCCTGCGACCGCTGATGCGAGTATTCGCCGATGAACAGCAACTTCGACCGCACCCTGTCCAATGAAGACGTGATGCGCCGCCGGGCCAGCCTGCTGCAGCGCCTGCACATCGATGGCCAGTTGCTGCTGCTGCTGCTGTTGCTGGCGGTGGGCAGCCTGTTCGTCCTCTATTCCGCCAGTGGCAAGCACTGGGACCTGCTGATGAAGCAAGCCTCGTCCTTCGGCATCGGCCTGGCGGCCATGTGCGCCATCGCCCAGTTCGAGCCACGCTTCCTGGCCCGCTGGGTGCCCCTGGGCTACGCCGGCGGGGTGCTGCTGCTGGTGGTGGTGGACGTGATGGGCCACAACGCGATGGGCGCGACCCGCTGGATCAACATTCCCGGGGTGATCCGCTTCCAGCCGGCGGAGTTCATGAAGATCCTGATGCCGGCGATGATCGCCTGGTACCTGTCCAAACGGACCTTGCCTCCCAAGCTCAAGCACATCGTGGTCAGCCTGGCGCTGATCGTCGTGCCCTTCGTGCTGGTGGTGCGCCAGCCTGACCTGGGCACGGCGTTGCTGATCCTGGCCTCCGGCGCCTTCGTGCTGTTCATGGCCGGTCTGCAGTGGCGCTGGATCCTTGGTGCGGTGGCGGCGGTGGTCCCGGTGGCGGTGGGCATGTGGTACTTCGTGATGCACGACTACCAGAAGCAGCGCGTGCTGACCTTCCTCGACCCCGAGAGCGACCCGCTGGGCACGGGCTGGAACATCATCCAGTCCAAGGCGGCCATCGGTTCCGGCGGGGTATTCGGCAAGGGCTGGCTGCTGGGCACCCAGTCGCACCTGGATTTTTTGCCCGAAAGCCACACGGACTTTATCATTGCCGTCCTCGGCGAAGAGTTCGGGCTCGTGGGCATCTGCATCCTGCTGCTGGTCTACCTGCTGCTGATCGGGCGCGGGCTGGTCATCACCGCCCAGGCCCAGACGCTGTTCGGCAAGCTGCTGGCGGGCAGCCTGACCATGACCTTCTTCGTCTACGTGTTCGTCAACATCGGTATGGTCAGCGGTCTGCTGCCAGTCGTGGGGGTACCCCTTCCCTTCATCAGCTACGGTGGCACCCACCTGGTGACGCTGTTGTCGGGCTTCGGGGTTTTGATGGCGGTCCACACCCATCGCAAATGGATCGCCCAGGTTTGAAACGAGTGGAAGCATTGAACGTACTGCGTAGCTGGATGGTGCAAGGCGCCGCCGGGATCGGCCTGGCAGGCCTGCTGGGCCTCGCCGGCCCGGCCTTGGCAGGGGATTACGACGGCAGCCCGCAGGTGGCCGAATTCGTTTCGGAGATGACCCGCGATTATGGCTTCGCCGGGGAGCAACTGGTCGCCCTGTTCCGTGAGGTGCAGCGCAAGCAGGCCATCCTCGATGCGATCTCGCGCCCGGCCGAACGGGTCAAGCCGTGGAAGGAATACCGGCCGATCTTCATCACCGATGCACGCATCCAGAAGGGCGTGGCGTTCTGGAACCAGCACGCCGAGGCCCTGGCCCGTGCGGAGCAGGAGTACGGCGTGCCGGCCCAGGTGATCGTCGCCATCATCGGTGTCGAGACCTTCTACGGCGGCAACACCGGCAGCTACCGGGTGATGGATGCGCTGTCCACCCTGGGCTTCGACTACCCGCCGCGCGCGGACTTCTTCCGCAAGCAGCTCAAGGAGTTCCTGCTGCTGGCCCGCGAAGAGCAGATCGACCCACTCAGCGTTAAGGGGTCCTACGCCGGCGCCATGGGTCTGCCGCAGTTCATGCCGGGCAGCTTCCGTGCCTATGCCGTGGATTTCGACGGCGACGGTCATATCGACATCTGGGGCAACCCGGTGGACGCCATCGGCAGCGTCGCCAGCTACTTCAAGCGCCATGGCTGGGCCGCCGGTGCACAGGTGGTCAGCCGCGCCCAGGTGCGTGGCGAGCAGGCCGACGAGGGCCTCAGCGAAGGCCTTGAACCGACGAAAAGCGTGGGTGAACTGCGTGCCCTGGGCTGGGCAAGCGGCGATGCCTTGCGCGATGATCTCGCCGTCACTGCGTTCAAGCTCGACGGCGCCGATGGCCTGGAGTACTGGATGGGGCTTCCCAACTTCTACGTGATCACCCGCTACAATCGCAGCGTGATGTACGCCATGGCCGTGCATCAGCTTTCCGAATCCCTGGTCAAAGCGCGGGGCGGGCGTTAATCCATGCGGTCTCTTCCGATTCGAATTGCCACCTACGGCACCCTGGCCCTGTTGCTGGCCAGCTGCTCCAGCAGTCGCAGCCCCCAGTACACCCAGCCGGGTGGCCCGATCTCCGGGCCGGGCGACTACTCCCGTCCGCACAAGGATGGCGCGCCCTGGTGGGATGTGGACGTCTCGCGCATTCCCGATGCGGTGCCGATGCCCCACTACGGCAGCTTCAAGGCCAACCCCTACACCGTGATGGGCAAGACCTACTACCCGATGGCCGACGCCCGCCGCTACCAGGCCGTGGGCACCGCCTCCTGGTACGGCACCAAGTTCCACGGCCAGGCCACTGCCAACGGCGAGGCCTACGACCTCTATGGCATGACCGCCGCCCACAAGACCCTGCCGTTGCCCAGCTACGTGCGGGTGACCAACCTGGAGAACGGCCGCAGCGTGATCCTGCGGGTCAACGACCGCGGGCCGTTCTATTCCGACCGCATCATCGATCTGTCCTTCGCTGCGGCGAAGAAACTCGGCTATGCCGAGGTCGGCACCGCGCGTGTGAAGGTCGAGGGCATCGACCCCCATGAGTGGTGGGCTGCCCAGGGGCGTCCGGTGCCCATGGTGCTGGCCCAGCCGCAGCAGGTAGCCAAGCCCCAGCCGGCGCCTGCCACGCAAGCACCCATCGTGGCCGCCTCCACGGTCGAACAGTACACCCCGCCGCCTGAGCAGCACGCCGCTCCCGTGATGCCGGTGCAGATCGACTCAAAAAAAAACGCTTCACTCGGAGCCTCTGGCCTGTATCTCCAGGTTGGCGCCTTCGCCAATCCGGACGCTGCGGAACTCCTGAAGGACAAGCTCAGCTCGATGGTGGCTGCCCCGGTGTTCATCAGCTCGGTGGCCCGCAACCAGCAGATCTTGCATCGGGTGCGTCTGGGGCCGATCGACACTCAGGGTGAAGCCCAGCAGCTCCAGGACAGCATCAGGCTGGCGAACCTGGGTCAGCCGACCCTGGTCAAACCGGACTGACGCCGGACGGCGGACCCGGAGCAGTGCGCGGTTCCGGGGTCGCCCTCCTTCTTCCCGCAAGGGACTGTTTCACCTTCAACCAATTCAGAGAGACGGATGAACATCATCAGCTTCGCGAAACGCCTCCTACTGCCAGCCGCTCTGCTCATCGCCATGCCGGTGTCGCAGGCCGCCGAGCAGATCATTCCCGCCCCCCCGCAACTAGCTGCCAAGTCCTATGTACTGATGGACGCACAGAGCGGCCAGGTGCTGGTGGAGAACAATGGTGACGAGCGCCTGCCGCCTGCCAGCCTGACCAAGCTGATGACCGCTTACATCGCCACCCTGGAAATCCGCAAGGGCCAGATCGGCGAGAACGACCCGGTCACCATCAGCGAGCACGCCTGGCGCACCGGCGGCTCGCGCATGTTCGTCAAGGTCAACACCCAGGTGGCCCTGGGCGACCTGCTTCACGGCATCATCATCCAGTCCGGCAACGACGCCAGCGTGGCGGTGGCCGAGCACATCGCCGGCAGCGAGGACGCCTTCGCCGACATGATGAACACCACGGCCGAGAAGCTGGGCATGAAGAACAGCCACTTCATGAACGCCACCGGCCTGCCCAATCCGGAGCACTATTCTTCCGCCCACGACATGGCCCTGCTGGCCCGCGCGATCATCTACGAGGACCCGGCCCATTACGCCATCTACTCGCAGAAGGAGTTCCTCTGGAACAACATCAAGCAGCCCAACCGCAACCTGCTGCTGTGGCGTGACAAGACCGTCGACGGCCTGAAGACCGGCCACACCGACGAGGCCGGCTACTGCCTGGTGGCTTCCGCCGTGCGTGACAACCAGCGCCTGATCGCCGTAGTGTTCGGCACCAACAGCGAACAGGCCCGCGCCGCCGAGACCCAGAAGCTGCTGACCTACGGCTTCCGTTTCTTCGAGACCAAGACCTTCTACCAGAAGGGCGCCGAGCTGGCCAAAGCCCAGGTCTGGAAAGGTACCGCCCGCGAAGTGAAGGCCGGCCTGGCCAACGACCTGACCCTGACCCTGCCGAAGGGCCAGTTGCAGAAACTGCAGGCCGCCATGACCCTGTCGCCCCAACTGGTCGCTCCGATCAAGCAGGGTGACGTGATCGGCAAGGTCGAAGTGAAGCTGGACGACAAGGTGGTGCACAGCGCCGACCTGGTTGCCCTGGAAGCTGTCGAGGAGGGTGGTTTCTTCCGCCGCCTGTGGGATAGCATCCGCCTGTTCTTCTTCGGCCTGTTCAACTGAGCCGATCCCACCACTGACCCACTGCCGAAGCCCCGTACTCCACAGGAGACGGGGCTTCCGCCTCGCGGACTATGGGTCCGCCGCCGCCATGACCGATACCGACGTACAAGCCCCGAAAATCGAATTCCCCTGCGAGCGCTACCCGATCAAGGTGATCGGCGATGCCGGTGAAGGTTTCGCCGACCTGGTGATCGAAGTGATCCAGCGCCACGCCCCCGACCTCGATGTCACCACCCTGGTGGCCCGCGACAGCCGCAACGGTCGCTTTCTCTCCGTACAGGTGCTGATCACCGCCACCAGCGTCGACCAGTTGCAGGCGATCCACGTCGACCTGCGCGCCACCGGCCGTGTGCACATGGTGCTGTAGTGGCGCCCGAGCTGATCGTGCGTCGCCTCGGGCTGGTCGAGTACCTGCCCACCTTCGAGGCGATGCGCCGCCTGACGGCTGAGCGTAACGAGCAGACGCCCGACGAGATCTGGCTGCTGCAGCATCCCCAGGTGTTCACCCAGGGTCAGGCCGGCAAGGCCGAGCACCTGCTGGCGCCAGGGGATATCCCGGTGATCCAGGTGGACCGGGGAGGGCAGGTGACCTACCACGGTCCCGGTCAGTTGGTGGCCTACCTGATGCTGGACCTGCGCCGCCTCGGTCTGGGCGTGCGCGAGTTGGTCACCGCCATGGAGCAGAGCCTGGTGGACGTGCTGGCCACCTACGGCATCGAAGCGGCGCCCAAGGCCGACGCGCCGGGTGTCTACGTGAACGGCGACAAGATCGCTTCACTGGGCCTGCGTGTCAGCCGTGGCTGTTCGTTCCACGGCCTGGCGCTGAATGTCGACATGGACATGTCGCCCTTCTGGCGCATCAACCCCTGTGGCTATGCCGGGCTGAAGATGGTCCAACTGAAGGACCTGCTGGCGCAGCCCGCGCCCCTCGACGAGGTGGCGGAGCGCCTGGAACAGGCCCTGCGGGTGCGGCTCGGCTACGCCGGCTGACCTCATTGCCGCTGACATGAAAAAGCCCCCGCCGGCCTGCCGACGGGTGCTTTTCACTATGAGCGGATCAGTTCAGGTTGAGGGCCGGGATCAGGCTCTCGTCGGTGGACTGGCCGGGAACCGGCACCGGCGCAGCGAGGCCCAGGTTGTTCTTTTCGAATACGCGGTCGGCGCGGTAGCTGGAGCGCACCAGCGGGCCGGCGGCGACCTCCATGAAGCCCTTCTCCAGGCCGATGTCGCGGAAACGGTTGAACTCTTCCGGGCTGACCCAGCGTTGTACCGGCAGGTGGTTGCGGGTCGGTTGCAGGTACTGGCCGAGGGTGAGGATGTCGACGCCGATGGCGCGCAGGTCGTCCATGGTCTCGATGATCTCCTCGTCGGTCTCGCCCAGGCCCAGCATCAGGCTGGTCTTGGTCAGGACCGACGGGCGATGGCGTTTGGCGTGGGCCAGCACGCCGAGGGTCTTCTCGTAGCCGGCTCGGGGGTCGCGGACGATGTGGGTGAGGCGTTTCACCGTTTCGACGTTCTGGGCGAACACTTCCAGCCCCGAATCCACCACGCGCTCGATGGAAGGCAGGTCGCCGTCGAAGTCCGGCGTCAGCGCTTCGACCACCACCTGCGGGGTGCGCTCCTTGATGGCACGCACACAGGCGGCGTAGTGACTGGCGCCACCGTCGTCGAGGTCATCGCGGTCCACCGAGGTCAGTACGATATAGCGCAGGGCCATCAGCTCGACGGATTTGGCGGTGTTCTGCGGCTCTTCCAGATCCAGCCAGCCGTTGGGGTTGCCGGTGTCCACGGCGCAGAAGCGGCAGGCCCGGGTGCACACCGAGCCCATCAGCATGATGGTGGCGGTGCCGTTGGACCAGCACTCGCCCATGTTCGGGCAGTGGGACTCCTGGCACACGGTGCTCAGGCGGTGTTCGCCGACGTTGCGCTTGACCGCCTCGAAGCGGCTGCCACCGGGCGCCTTGACCCGCAGCCACTTGGGCTTGGGTTCGAACACCTGGGGCTCGGCGGAGTTGCGGCGCTTCTGGCCGTCCTTGATTGCGGTGATCCCCTGGGCCGTACGGAACTTCTCGCCACTGGCGACGGGTTTGGACGGACTGGTATCGGACATCGGACGGGCTCCGCTAGAGGCTGATCAGGCTGCCGCAGGGGGCAAGGAGGGTGGCGGATTCTACCACAAAGGTGGTGCCGTTCTGGCAGTCGCCGGGCCGCTCGGACCCGGCGAAAGGAAGGTGTCAGCGGCCGTTGCGCAACTGCAGCAGCAGGGCTGGAGTGGGGTAGCCGTCGGCGGGCCAACCCAGGCGCTGCTGGTAGCCGCGGATGGCCTTGCGGGTGTTGGCACCGATGATTCCGTCGGCAGCACCTGGGCTGTAGCCGCTGCTGGCGAGGGCTTCTTGTAGTTCGATGCGCTCGGTGCGGCTGAGGGGACGGTCTTCCTTCGGCCAGGCGCCGGTGATCTGCCCCGCACCGTCGAAGCGCTGGGCCAGCAGGCCCACGGCCAGGGCATAGGAAGAGGAGTTGTTGTAGCGCAGGATTGCGCGGAAGTTGTCCAGCACCAGGAAGGCCGGACCGCGATGGCCGGCGGGGACCAGCAGTGCGGCGCGGTCCTGGTCGAGGCCCGGTGCCAGGGGCACCTGGACCCCGAGCTGGCGCCACTCACCGACTGTCTTGCGGATGTCCGCGTCGGCCTGGGCGTAGTCGAAGCCGGCCGGCAGCCGCACCTCGGCGCCCCACGGTTTGCCCATCTGCCAACCGGAGGCCTTGAGGTAATGGGCGGTGGAGGCCAGGGCATCGGCGGTGGAGTTCCAGATGTCGCGGCGACCGTCGCCGTCGAAGTCCACGGCGTGGCTGTTGTAGGTGGTGGGGATGAACTGGGTCTGGCCCATGGCGCCGGCCCAGGAGCCGCGCATGCCGCTGGGCTGGATGTCGCCATGCTGGATGATGCCGAGGGCGGCGATCAGTTGTTCGTGGGCGAAGGTCGGGCGACGCCCCTCATAAGCCAGGGTGGCGAGGGAGCGGATCACCGACTTTTCGCCCATGAACTGGCCGAAGCTGCTTTCCATGCCCCACACCGCCACCAGGACCTGGCGGTCGACGCCGTAGCGGGCCTCGATGGCACTGAGCAGGGTGGCGTGCTGTTTCAGCAGGCCCTGGCCCTTGCGAACGCGGTAGGGCGACAGCGCGCCGTCGAGGTATTCCCAGACGGGGCGGGTGAATTCGGGTTGGCTCCGGTCGGCGGCGACCACGCTCGGGTCGGGGGTGACGCCGACGAAGGCCTGGTCGAGGATGGTGGCGCGGATGCCGGCTGCCAGCGCTTCCTGGCGGAAACGATCACGCCATTGCTCGAAGCTCTCGCCGGGCTGGGCGATCAGCGGGGACGGGGTGGTGGCCGTGCTCGACGGGCCGGGCGTGGCCAGCACGGCGGTGGCCGTGGCGGTACTGGACTGGGAAGCGGGCGCGGTGGCGGTGGGTGTTTCGGCGCAGGCGCTCAGGGCTGCGAGGGTGGAAGCCACGGCCAGGCTGCGGAGCATGGGGCCGGGGGCTGGTGCGCGGAACATGGACAGGTCTCGACGGCAGGCCAAACAAGCCGCGACCTTAGCACGGATGCCGGGTTTTCAGGCGGCCAGAAGCGAAGAAGCCTCCCAGTTACGGGAGGCTTCTCTGCGGTAGCTGCCTTTGCCTTTAAGTGGCTGTTCCTGGCGGCTGCGGAACAGGGGTTGGGCGACGATGCTCTTCGCCTTGTTGGGTTTCTTGCGTTGCTTGGCCATGGCCGACTCTCCACTGGGCGCCTGCGGATTTGCAGGCGCGCGCATCTTGCGCCCGCGTGCGGGCGATGTCCAGTGTCAGGCGGCGGGTATGGGCAGGCGCTGGCCGGCAAGGCTGAGGGCCAGGTGTGCCAGGCCGATCCACGGATCACCTGGGGCCTGCCCCTTGATCTGCGCATCGATGCGTTGGGCATCGCTGAGCAGTTGGTTCCAGCGAGAAGCCGGGTGACGTTGCAGGGCGCGGCTGACCAGTGGGCGGCGCTTGTCCCAGACCGGGGGGCGGGCCGAGGCGAAGGCTTTCTCCAGTGGCACGCCCTGGGCGTATTGCTGGGCGATGCCGGCCAGCTGACGCAGCTCACGAGCAAGGGCCCAGAGGATCACCGGGGTTTCCACCCCTTCGCCCCGCAGGCCTTCGAGGGTGCGCAGGGTGTGTGCGGGTTCGCCGTTGAGTGCGGCGTCGATCAGGCCGAAGACATCGAAACGGGCGCTGTCGGCAACGGCCGCCTGGACCGTGGCGGCGTCCACCTGAGCGCCTTCGGCAAGCAGCTTGAGCTTCTCGATCTCCTGGGCGGCGGCCAGCAGATTGCCTTCCACCCGGGCGGCGATCAGGTCCACCGCTTCCTGGCTCGCGGCCAGGCCGGCCTGGGCCATGCGCTGGCGGATCCACTGCGGCAGCTGGTGGGCGTCCACCGGCCAGATCTGGATGAACTGGGCGTCCGCGCCGTCGATCAGGGCCTTGGCCCACTTGGTCTTCTGCGTGCTGCCATCCAGCTTAGGCAGGCTGACCAGCAGGACGGTGTCTTCCGGCGGGCGGGCCAGGTATTCCATCAGGGCTGCTGCGCCCTTGTCGCCGGGTTTGCCGGAGGGCAGGCGCAGTTCGATCAGGCGGCGCTCGGCGAACAGCGACAGGCTGGCTCCGGCCTCCAGCAGCAGGCCCCAGTCGAAGTTGTTCTCGGCGTTGAACACCTGGCGCTCGCTGAAGTCGCGGGTTCGGCAGGCGCTTCGGATAGCGTCGCAGGCTTCCTGGCAGAGCAGAGGCTCGTCACCGCTGACGACATAGACGGGGGCGAGATTGCCTTGCAGGTGTTTGCTGAGCTGGGCGGCGTTGAGCTTCATGGGGGAGGGCTGCCCGGCTGCGCGATCACGCAACCGGGCGGAGCACTTACTTGATGGGCAACTGCAGCGGGGACTGCTGCGGCTGCTGCGCTTCTTCCGCGCGGCGGGCGGCTTCCAGCGCATCGGCTTCGGCCTGGGCTTTGGCTTCCGCCTGGGCCTGCAGCGTGTCCAACTGCTCAGGGGTGATCAGCTGCAGGCGCATGGCCACCTGCTGGATCATGTCGCGGCGCATTTCCTGGCGCAGTTGCGCGGATTCCTGATCGGAAGCGATCAGGTTGTTGCTGTCGTGCGTGTAGTAGCGCTGCACATCGACACGGTCCTGCATCAGCAGCAGGTCTTTCTGACCACCGCGGATCTCGTAGTCCAGGGTGTTGCTCAACTGGTACTCGGAGGTGCGCGAGTTTCCGCTGTAGCTGGCGGAGCGGCTTTCTTCCTGTTCGCGGGTCAGGACGATGCGGTAGGGCGCACCGGCGTGCACCTTGACGTGGCTGCGCTTGAGCAACTGGCGCAGTTGCTTGACGGTTTCGCCGTAGGTGTTGCGGGCGGTGACGTCCACTTCCTTGAGGGCGAACTGGGTGTCGCCGGTGCCGCGAAGCTGGAAGCCGCAGGCGCCGAGTGTCAGCGTCAGGCCCAGGACCAGCAGATTCCGTTTCTTCATCGTTGGTTTTCCCCTTGGCGAATCGCCGGGGCTGCGCGGCAGCCCCGGTGTGAAGTCAGTTGGCGACAATGTTGACCAGCTTGCCCGGGACCACGATCACCTTGCGGATGGTCAGGCCTTCGGTGAAGCGCAGCACGTTCTCGTTGGCGCGGGCGGTCGCCTCGACGGCCTCGCGGCTGGCGTCGGCCGCCACCTCGATCTGGCCACGGAGCTTGCCGTTGACCTGCACCACCAGTTGCAGGGTGTCCTGCACCAGGGCGCTTTCGTCGACCTTCGGCCAGGCCGCGTCGATGACGGCATCGGCATGGCCCAGTTCGCGCCAGATCTCATGGCAGATGTGCGGGGTGATCGGGGCCAGCAGCAGGGCCACGGTCTCCAGGCCTTCCTGGAGCAGGGCGCGGTCCTGGGCGTCCGCCTGCGGGGCCTTCTCCAGCACGTTCATCAGGGTCATCACGGCGGCGATGGCGGTGTTGAACTTGTGGTGCTGGCCGACGTCCTGGCTGGCCTGCTTGATGGCCAGATGGATGGCGCGGCGCACCTCCTTCTGGGCATCGGAGAGGGCGCTGGTGTCAAGCGCAGCCGGCAGGCCGGCATTGACATGGGCCTGGGCCAGGCGCCAGACGCGGCGCAGGAAGCGACTGGCGCCTTCGACGCCAGCGTCGGACCACTCCAGGCTCATGTCCGGCGGCGAGGCGAACATCATGAACAGGCGGCAGGTGTCGGCGCCGTAGGCGTCGATCATGGCCTGCGGGTCCACACCGTTGTTCTTCGACTTGGACATCTTCTCGGTGCCGCCGATTTCCACCGGCAGGCCGTCGGTCTTCAGGCGTGCGCCGATGACCTTGGCTTTGGCGTCACGCTCGACCTCGACATCGGCCGGGTTGAACCAGTCCTTGCCGCCGTTGGAGGCAGTGCGGTAGTAGGTCTCGGCGACCACCATGCCCTGGGTCAGCAGGTTCTTGAATGGCTCGTTGGAGCTGACCAGGCCTTCGTCACGCATCAGCTTGTGGAAGAAACGCGCGTAGAGCAGGTGCAGGATGGCGTGCTCGATGCCGCCGATGTACTGGTCCACCGGCAGCCAGTGGTTGGCAGCAGCCGGGTCGACCATGCCCTTGTCGTAGGTGGGCGAGGCGTAGCGGGCGAAGTACCAGGAGCTTTCCACGAAGGTGTCCATGGTGTCGGTTTCGCGCTTGGCCGCCGTGCCGCATTTCGGGCAGGTGCATTCGTAGAACTCGGGCATCTTCGCCAGCGGGCTGCCGGCGCCGTTCGGTACCACGTCTTCGGGCAGCACGACGGGCAACTGGTCCTCGGGGACCGGCACGTCGCCGCAGCTCGGGCAATGGATGATCGGGATCGGGCAGCCCCAGTAGCGCTGGCGGCTGATGCCCCAGTCGCGCAGGCGGAACTGGGTGCGCGACTGGCCGAGACCCTTCTTCTGCAGGGCCACTTCGATGGCGTCGAAGGCGCCCTGGAAGTCCAGGCCGTCGAACGCGCCGGAGTTGATCAGCTGGCCGTGCTCGCCGTAGGCGTCCTGCCAGGGAGCGGGGGTCTCGTCACCGGCGCTGGTGCGCACCACCGGCTTGACCGGCAGGTTGTACTTGGCGGCAAAGGCGAAGTCGCGTTCGTCGTGGGCCGGGACGGCCATCACGGCGCCTTCGCCATAGTTCATCAGCACGTAGTTGGCGACCCACACCGGAAGCTTCTCACCGGTCAGCGGGTGCTCGACGAACAGTGGGGTGGCCAGGCCTTTCTTCTCCTGGGTGGCGATGTCGGCTTCGGCGACGCCGCCGCGCTTGCACTCGTCGATGAAGGCCTGCAGCTCGGCGGCCTGGTCGGCCGGCAGCTTGGTCAGGGCGATGGCGGCCAGCGGGTGCTCGGCGGCCACGGCCACGTAAGTGGCGCCCATCAGGGTGTCGGGGCGGGTGGTGAAGACCTTCAGTACGCCGTCCTGGCCGATGCTGTCGGCGTCATAGGGGAAGCTGACCTCCATCCCGCGGGACTTGCCGATCCAGTTACGCTGCATGGTCTTGACCTGCTCGGGCCAGCCCGGCAGGTCGTCGAGGCTGCTGAGCAGCTCTTCGGCGTAGGCGGTGATCTTGAAGTAGTACATCGGGATTTCGCGCTTCTCGATCAGCGCGCCCGAACGCCAGCCACGGCCGTCGATGACCTGCTCGTTGGCCAGTACGGTCTGGTCCGCGGGGTCCCAGTTCACGGTGCCGTTCTTGCGGTAGATCACGCCCTTCTCGAACAGGCGGGTGAACAGCCACTGTTCCCAGCGGTAGTAGTCCGGCTTGCAGGTGGTGACCTCGCGGGACCAGTCGATCGCCAGGCCCAGGCTCTTCAGCTGGGCCTTCATGTAGGCGATGTTCTCGTAGGTCCACTTGGCGGGGGCGACGTTGTTCTTCATGGCGGCGTTTTCCGCCGGCATGCCGAAGGCGTCCCAGCCCATGGGCTGCAGCACGTTCTTGCCCTGCATGCGTTGGTAGCGGGCAATCACGTCGCCGATGGTGTAGTTGCGCACGTGCCCCATGTGTAGCTTGCCGCTCGGGTAGGGGAACATGGACAGGCAATAGAAGGTGTCCTTGCCGGCCTGCTCGCTCACTTCAAAGGATTTATGCGCGTCCCAATGGGCCTGCGCGGCGGCTTCGATATCACGGGGCTGGTAGTTTTCGTGCATGGCTACTTGCGCTGATAAATGGGCATCGGATCGCGGCCGTGAAGGGCGCTGAACCGCTTGCGAAACGTAAATTCAAGCGCCGTAGCATACATGAGCGCCGTTGGCAGAGGGAAACCCTGATTGTGCGGCGCGCGCGCCCCGCCGCCGTTTGTCGCGGCCATCCTGCGCGGGCTCTGGCGACCGCTAAGCTTCTGTTTCATGAGGGCGCTGCAGGGCGTGTCGAGGTGCTGCATGGTGGAGACGAGGCGGGCAGAAACGGCGGGTGGGCTGTATGAGCGTCTGCTGCATCGCCTGGCCCTGGCGCTGGACGAGGCGGATACGGCCGAACGGTTGCGCAACGAACACCCGAGCGAGCTGGAGCTCAAGGGGCTGACCCCCGCCGAGCTGGCGCTGATCCGGGCCTACCTCGACAAGGACCTCCATTGGTTGCGCGGTTGGCACGCTGCCGCCGAGGAGCTCGCCCTCATCGAGCAGCAACCCACCCGTGCGGCCAAGCCCGTGCGCAATTCCAAGAGCAGTCCGCCGCCGCGCGCGGCCAAGCCGCTGTTCAAGCGGCGGCAGCAACTGTTGTGCGCACTCTGTGGCGCGCCGGCCAATTGGCAGCGTGGCCAGGGCGTCCAGGCCTGCGCCACCTGCGGGTCCCAGCTTTTCCGCGCCGGCAATCCCCGTTAGGCTTCGCGCACCTTTGGAGGTGCCGATGCCGATTCGCTATCTGTTCAAACAACTGCTGATGCCGCCAGGCATCCTTTTGGTCCTGCTGTTGCTGGCCTGGTGGTGGCGCGTGCGTCGCCCCCGCCTGGCGCTCGCCTGTTTCCTGATGGGGTTCGGTGGCCTGTGGACGATGAGCCTGCCGGTGGCAGTGGAAACCCTGGCCGGCTGGCTGGAGACCGAACCGCCCTTGCAGGAGGCGCGTTGGGCCGAGCTGCCCGGGCGCGCCCAGGCCATCGTTGTGCTGGGGGCCGGGCGGGTGCGCGACGACCCTGCCTGGGAGGGCGACCAGCCCAGCCTGCTGGCTATGGAGCGCATGCGTTATGCCGCGCGGATCGCCAAGGCCACTCAACTACCGGTGCTGGTCACTGGCGGTTTCCACTACGGCCAGCCGCCCAGCGAGGCGGCGATCATGGCCGAGTCGTTCGAGCGTGATCTGGGCGTGCCGGTGCGCTGGCGGGAAGAGGCGAGCCGGACCACCTGGGAGAACGCCGTGGAGTCGGCGCGTATCCTCAAGGCCGAAGGTGTCGAGCGGGTGGTGCTGGTGACCCAGGCCTTCCACATGCAGCGCGCACGCTGGTGCTTCGAGCAGGCGGGGTTGGAGGTGGTCACAGCGCCGTCGTCGTTCCTGTCCTCTCCCAATTCACGGCCGTTCGGCGGTTGGCTGCCGGAGACGGTGGCGGTGTGGCACAGCGGGATGTTGCTCAACGAGGCGCTGGGCCTGCTGGCCTACCCGCTGGCGTACCGCCCGGGAGCGGTTGCCAGCGAGTGAGTCGGGTCAGACCGTCTTGGCGATGCGGCTGGCCAGCAGGGCCCAGCCGAACAGCAGGCCGCAGAGGATGGCCAGCGGCCAGGAGCGCCATTTCAGGTACGGGGTGAGGCCCTGCATGGGCTCCACCTGGCCGTAGAGCAAGGCCTTCTCGAACTGCGGGATGGCGGTTTCGATGCGGCCGAAGGGGTCGATCAACACAGTGACGCCGTTGTTGGTGGCGCGGATCATCCAGCGCCCGGCCTCCAGCGCCCGCATCTGCGCCATCTGCAGGTGCTGCAGCGGGCCGATGGAGGTGCCGAACCAGGTGTCGTTGGACACGGTCAGCAGCAGGTCGCTCTGAGCGGCCAGGTCGGCGGCGAACTCGGGGTAGACCACTTCGTAGCAGATGTACGGCGCGATCCTGTAGCCCTTGGCCAGCAGCGGCGGCTGGTCGGCGGGGCCGCGGGCGAAGTCGGACATGGGCAGGTCGAAGAAGGCGATCAGCCCGCGCAGCACATCCTGCAGCGGTACGTATTCGCCGAACGGCACCAGTTGCTGCTTGAGGTAGGTGCCCTGGCCGTCGCCGACCACGGTGATGCCGTTGTAGTAGCGCTTCTCGCCCCGCTCGTTGGCCTGGCGGATCGGTACGCCGGTGATCAGCGCGGCCTGGCGGTCGTGGGCGACGCGGCCCATGACGGAGAGGAAGCCTTCGGCGTGTTCCTTCAATACCGGTACGGCAGTTTCCGGCCAGATGATCAGGTCGGTGCGGCGCGCCGCCAGGGTCATGTCGCGGTAGAGCGCCAACTGGGCTTCCAGCTGCGCCGGGTCCCATTTCAGG
This sequence comes from Pseudomonas sp. ENNP23, assembly GCF_001728945.1. Taxonomy (NCBI): domain Bacteria; kingdom Pseudomonadati; phylum Pseudomonadota; class Gammaproteobacteria; order Pseudomonadales; family Pseudomonadaceae; genus Pseudomonas; species Pseudomonas sp. ENNP23. Next base: position 53,851 of record NZ_LYSP01000013.1, on the reverse strand, counting down.
TTCTGCTCCACGTTGCCCTGCAGGGCGACCACGTCGAGCTTCTCGCCCAGCGGTCGGGTCCAGGCGTGGTCCTTGAGGGCCAGCCCGGTGATCCAGGGGGCCGCCAGCAGACCCAAGGCGGCGATCAGGAACGCTGGGGCCCGGCGCAGGCGCACCAGGTTGACCAGCAGGGCAGCGCTCAGGGCGAGGGCGAACGACACCAGCCAGACACCGCCGAGCGGGGCCAGGCCCGCCAGGGGACCATCCAGCTGGCTGTAGCCGGCGTAGAGCCAGGGGAAACCGGTGAGGAACCAGCCGCGGAAGGTCTCCTGGGCCAGCCACAGCGCGGCGAAGGCCAGGGCGTCGGCCAGTGGGGCCTCGTTGCGGCGGAACCAGCGTGCCCAGAGCGCGGCGGGAATGGCGAAGAACAAGGCCACGCCAGCGCAGAAGCCAGCGGTGAGGAAGGCGGCCAGCGGCGCCGAGGCGCCGCCGTAGTCGTGGATGCTGACGTAGATCCAGCTGGTGCCGGCGATGAACAGGCCGAAGCCGTAGCACCAGCCCCGGCCGAAGGCGGCCTTGGGGCCGAGTCCGCGCAGGCCTAGGTAGAACAGGGCGAGGGACAGCAGCGACAGCGGCCAGTAGTCGAAGGGCGCCATGGCCAGCGGAGTGAGGGCGCCGGCGGCCAGGGCCAGCAGGTTGCCCGGCCAGCCGGGGCGGGTGATCCAGTTCATGCGCAATCCTTGGGCGGGGCAGTGGAGGGCCCGGAACGCCGCGCAGTCTAGCCGGGCCACGCCCGCGCCGGGAAGCGACGGGCGTGGGGGCGGTCAGCGGTTGATCGGGCTGAGGCGCAGCAGGTGCAGGCGGCGGCTGTCGGCGTTGAGCACGCGGAAGCGGAAGCCGCCGAACTCCGTGGTCTCGTTACGCTTGGGCAGGTGTCCGAAGGCACCCATGACCAGGCCGCCGATGGTGTCGAACTCGTCTTCGGAGAAGTCGGTTTCGAAGAAGCTGTTGAAGGTATCCACCGGGGTCAGCGCCTTGACGATGAAGTCGCCGCTGGGGAGCGGCTTGATGTAGCTGTCTTCCTCGACGTCGTGCTCGTCCTCGATGTCACCGACGATCTGCTCCAGCACGTCCTCGATGGTCACCAGGCCTGCCACGCCGCCGTATTCGTCGATGACCACGGCCATGTGGTTGTGGTTGGCGCGGAACTCGCGGAGCAGCACGTTGAGGCGCTTGGATTCGGGCACGAAGGTGGCCGGACGCAGCAGCTCCTTGATGTTGAAGGGGCGGTCGGGGTCCTGGAGGATCAGCGGCAGCAGGTCCTTGGCCAGGAGGATGCCCATGACGTCGTCCAGGCCTTCGCCGATCACCGGGTAGCGCGAGTGCGCGGCGTCGATGATGGCGGGGAGGAACTCGCGGGGTGTCTGGGTGGCCTTGATGCTGATCATCTGCGAGCGCGGCACCATGATGTCGCGCACCTGCAGGTCAGCCACCTGGATGGCACCCTCGACGATGGACAGCGCCTCGCTGTCCAGCAGTTTGTTCTGGTGGGCTTCGCGCAGTAGCTCCAGCAGCTCCTGGCGGCTTTTCGGCTCATGGGCAAAGGCCTGGGTCAGCTTTTCCAGCCAGGACCTGTGCCCGTTGCTCGATCGATCTTCGCTCATATGTCCTTGCTCGGGTTTCTCACTCGTCGTCGCGGTACGGGTCGGGGTGGCCGAGTTCGGCCAGCAGTTCCCGTTCCAGCGCTTCCATTTCTTCGGCTTCCTCGTCCTCGATGTGGTCGTAACCCAGGAGGTGCAGGCAGCCGTGAATCACCAGGTGCGCCCAGTGGGCATCGAGGGCCTTGCTCTGCTCGGCGGCCTCGCGGGCCACCACCGGGGCGCAGATCACCAGGTCGCCCAGCAGCGGGATGTCGAGGAACTCCTCGGGTACGTCGGCGGGGAAGGACAGCACGTTGGTGGCGTAGTCCTTGTGCCGCCAGGTGCGGTTCAGCTCGCGGCCCTCGGGCTCGTCCACCAGGCGGATGGTCAGCTCCGAGTCGCCCTGGCGCTGGCGCAGGGCCAGGGTGCACCAGCGGCGGAAGTCGGCTTCGCCGGGCAGGTCACTGGCCTCGCTGGCCAGTTGCAGGTCGAGTTCAAGCATCGGGGTTGATCGCACCCGGATCGTTGTCTGCAGGACGCGGCTTGGCCTGGCTGCGGTTGTCGTAGCGGTCATAGGCTTCGACGATGCGCTGCACCAGCGGGTGGCGGACCACGTCGTGGGATTTGAAGTGGGTGAAGGCGATGCCGGGCACGTCACGCAGCACGTCGATCACATGAGCCAGGCCGGAGCGGGTGCCCCGGGGCAGGTCGACCTGGGTGATGTCGCCGGTGATGACGGCCGTGGAGCCGAAGCCGATACGGGTCAGGAACATCTTCATCTGCTCGAGGGTGGTGTTCTGACTCTCGTCGAGAATGATGAAGCTGTTGTTAAGGGTGCGGCCACGCATGTAGGCCAGCGGGGCGACCTCGATCACCTGCTTTTCGATCAGCTTGGCCACCTGCTCGAAGCCGAGCATCTCGTAGAGAGCGTCATAGAGTGGGCGCAGGTAGGGGTCGATCTTCTGGGTCAGGTCGCCGGGGAGGAAGCCCAGCTTCTCGCCGGCTTCCACCGCCGGGCGTACCAGCAGGATGCGGCGCACCTGCTCGCGCTCCAGGGCGTCGACGGCGCAGGCGACGGCCAGGTAGGTCTTGCCGGTGCCGGCCGGGCCGATGCCGAAGTTGATGTCGTGGTCGAGGATGGACTTCACGTAGCGCTGTTGGTTGATGCCGCGCGGACGGATCATGCCCTTGCGGGTGCGCAGGGCGACGCTGGCTTCCATCTTGGGGTTGGCCAGCTCGTCCATGCCGGTTTCCCGGAGGAACAGGTGGACCATGTCCGGGGACAGCTCGGTGGCTTCGGTCTCACGGTAGAGGCGGCGCAGCAGGTGCTCGGTGGCCTGGGTGCGCTGGGGATCGCCCACCAGCTCGAACTGGTTGCCGCGGTTGCGGATCTCGATGGCCATGCGCTGCTCGATCAGCCGCAGGTGTTCGTCGAACTGGCCACAGAGGTTGGCGAATCGACGTGCCTCGAAGGGCTCCAGGGTGAAGCGGTGCAAATCCAGGGGTGCGTTCAATGTCGTGGGTTCTTGGTCGCCGTTGGCAGGTCAGGAGATGGAGCATAAACCCAGGTGCCCGGCTGCGGAAGCACGGGCACCGGGATTTCAGTGCAGTGTGTCCTCGATCAGCGTGCCGCGCAGGGAGTGGGGCAGGGCGTCGTCGATGTGCACGTCGACGAACTGGCCGATAAGGCGCGGATTGGCGCTGCGGAAGTTGACGATGCGGTTGTTCTCGGTGCGGCCCTGGAGCATGCCCGGGTCCTTCTTGGAGAAGTCGCTCACCAGGATGCGCTGGACGGTGCCGACCATGCGGCGGCTGTTCTCGAAGCCCTGCTGGTGGATGCGGGCCTGGAGGATCTGCAGACGCTGCTTCTTCACCTCTTCCGGGGTGTCGTCGGGCAGGTCGGCGGCCGGGGTGCCGGGGCGCGAGCTGTAGACGAAGGAGAAGGAGAAGTCGAAGCCGACGTCTTCCACCAGCTTCATGGTGGCCTCGAAGTCCTTGTCGGTCTCGCCGGGGAAACCGACGATGAAGTCGGAGCTGATGCAGATATCCGGTACCGCCGCCTTGAGCTTGCGGATGCGCGACTTGTATTCCAGTGCGGTGTGGTTGCGCTTCATCGCCGCGAGGATGCGGTCCGAGCCGGCCTGTACCGGCAGGTGGACGAACTTCACCAGCTCCGGCACTTCGGCGTGGGCCTGGATCAGCGCGTCGGAGAACTCCAGCGGGTGCGAGGTGGTGTAGCGGATGCGGTCGATGCCGTCGACAGCGGCGACCACGCGGATCAGCTCGGCGAAGTCGGCGATGCGCCCGTCGTGGGTCTGGCCGCGGTAGCCGTTGACGTTCTGGCCCAGCAGGGTGACCTCGCGCACGCCGTTCTCGGCCAGGTGGATCACCTCGGCCAGCACGTCGTCGAAGGGCCGGCTGACTTCCTCGCCACGGGTGTAGGGCACCACGCAGAAGGTGCAGTACTTGCTGCAGCCTTCCATCACCGAGACGAAGGCACTGGGGCCGTCGACGCGGGGCTCGGGCAGACGGTCGAACTTCTCGATCTCGGGGAAGCTGATGTCCACCTGGGGCGCGCGGGTGGTGCGCGCGGCGTCGATCATCTCCGGCAGGCGGTGCAGGGTCTGCGGGCCGAAGACCACGTCGACGTAAGGCGCGCGCTCACGGATGGCGGCGCCTTCCTGGCTGGCCACGCAGCCACCGACGCCGATCACCAGCTCGGGGTTCTGGCGTTTCAGCTCCCGCCAGCGACCGAGTTGCGAGAACACCTTCTCCTGCGCCTTCTCGCGTATGGAACAGGTATTGAGCAGGATGACGTCGGCCTCCTCGGCACGTTCGGTCATTTCCAGCGCCTGGTGTTCGCCCAGCAGGTCGGCCATGCGCGAGGAGTCGTACTCGTTCATCTGGCAGCCGTGGGTTTCGATATAGAGCTTCTTGGCCATGCACGTCAGGGTCGGGTGGTTCGAAGAACCGCGCATTATAGTCGCGGCCTGCCCGCGTTCCTAGGGTGGCGCGACCGGTCGCCGTGTTATGCTTCGCGCCCCATTTTTACCGCCGTACCGACCTTTACATGAGCAAGCACGAACCGATCTTCAAGGTGATCTTCCTCAACCAGGGCCAGGTCTACGAGATTTATGTCCGGCAGATCTTCCAGAGCGAGCTGTGGGGGTTCCTGGAGATCGAGGAGTTGGTCTTCGGCGAGCGCAACCAACTGGTGGTGGACCCCAGTGAGGAGAAGCTCAAGGCGCAGTTCGAGGGCGTGGTGCGCAGCTTCGTGCCGATGCACGCGATCATCCGCATCGACGAGGTGGAGCGCCTGGGCACGGCGAAGATCAGCGAGGCCAAGGGCACGGGCAACGTCATGCCGTTCCCCATGCCGCCCATGCCGGACAAGCGCAGCTAGGCGGCGCGGTATTCAGGGCAGGGGGGCGAAGGGCGATCCGCCGTCGGCGGTCTGCAGTTCGATGAGGTAGTTGCGGAAGATCTGCCCCAGCACCTGGGTGGCGATCTCCAGCTCGTCGGCGCGCATCTGGCCAGCCACCACGTCCGCCGAGTCCATCGCCTCGTCCGAGCCGTTCACTGCCGCCATCTTCAGCACGATGTAGGCCTGCACGTTGCTGGCCGGCACGCCTTCACCCCGGAAGAACATGTTGCCCAGGCGGAATTGCGCCTGGGCGTTGCCTTTCAGCGAGGCCTGCTCGAACCAGTTCAGGGCTTGCTGCAGGTCGCGTGGGGCGCGTTTGCCGTCGTAGTAGAACTCGCCCAGCTCGTACTGTGCGCCCGTGTCGCCGGCCTTGGCGGCCTGCTGGCAGTTGGACAGGGCTTCCTGGAGGTCTTCGGGGCGAGTGTTGAGGTTGCAGCGGCCGGACGCCGGGATCAGCAGCGAGTTGCCGCCGGCTTCGGCCAGCAGGGGAGAAAGGAGCAACAGGCTGCCCAATGTCAGGATGCGGCCGGTGCGGTTCATCAGATCACAGCGCCTCGGAAAGCAGAGCGGGCTCCCGCCCGGTCGGCGAAACGCGCCGACCGTCACATTATGAAATAAGCCGGGTGCTACTTACAAAGTCTTTGCACGCTTTTCCCGCACCCAAGCGGCAAGGCCGGTGGCCTGCACACCCGGGTGTAGGGATGGCGTAACGAATCAGCGCTTTTTCAGCTCGGCGAAGGCGCGTTCTGCGGCGTCCAGGGTGATGGCCAGTTCCTTCTCGCCGTGGGCGATGGAGGTGAAGCCGGCCTCGAAGGCGCTGGGGGCGAGGTAGACGCCGCCGTCCAGCATCAGGTGGAAGAAGCGCTTGAAGCGCTCCACGTCGCTGGCCATCACATCGTCGAAGGTGACGATGTCGTCGGCACCGCTGAAGTACAGGCCGAACATGCCGCCCGCCTGAGTGGTCACGAAGGGAATGCCGGCAGCGTCGGCGCGCTGCTGCAGGCCGTCGAGCATACGGGTGGTGTAGTCGGTCAGCTCGGCGTGGAAGCCCGGGCGGCTGATCAGCTTCAGGGTGGTCAGGCCGGCGGCCATGGCCAGCGGGTTACCGGACAGGGTGCCGGCCTGGTAGACCGGGCCCAGCGGCGCGATGCAGGACATGATCTCGCGCTTGCCGCCGAAGCAGCCTACCGGCATGCCGCCGCCGACGATCTTGCCGAAGGTGGAGAGGTCCGGGGTGACGCCGTAGTGGGCCTGAGCGCCACCCAGGGCGACGCGGAAGCCGGTCATCACCTCGTCGAAGATCAGCACCACGCCGTGCTGGTCGCACAGGCGACGCAGGCCTTCGAGGAAACCGGGAGCCGGCGGTACGCAGTTCATGTTGCCGGCGACCGGCTCGACGATGATGCAGGCCACGTTCTGGCCGACTTCACCGAGGGTCTTCTCCACCGCGCCGATGTCGTTGAAGGGCAGCGTCAGGGTGTGCTTGGCGAAGTCTGCTGGTACGCCGGCCGAACTGGGCACGCCCTGGGTCAGCAGACCGGAGCCGGCCTTGACCAGCAGGCTGTCGGAGTGACCGTGGTAGCAGCCTTCGAACTTGATGATCGCGTCGCGACCGGTGAAGCCGCGGGCCAGGCGGATGGCGCTCATGGTCGCCTCGGTGCCGGAGCTGACCATGCGCACCATCTCCATGGACGGCACCAGGGCGCAGACCAGGTCGGCCATCTCGGTTTCCATGGCGGTGGGCGCACCGTAGGAGAGGCCGTGCTGCAGTTGGCGGCGCACCGCGTCGAGCACGTCCGGGTGGCCGTGGCCGAGGATCATCGGGCCCCAGGAGCCGACGTAGTCCACGTAGCGCTTGTCGTCCTCGTCCGTCACGTAGGCGCCTTCCGCGTGCTTGAAGAACAGCGGCGTGCCGCCGACGCTCCGGAAGGCGCGGACCGGCGAGTTGACGCCGCCGGGGATGTGTTTCTGGGCGTTGGCGAACAGGGTTTCGGAACGGGACATGTCGAACTCTCTATGCAAGCGGTTGAAAGGGCTCAGGCCGGCGTGAACAGCGCACTGAAGGCGCGGGCGCGGCGTTCCACCTCGGCGGGGCCGTCGGCGGCGAACAGGGCGTGAATCACCGCCACCATGCTCGCGCCACGGGCGATCAGCGCGGGGGCGGTGTCCAGGGTCACGCCGCCGATGGCGACGATGGGCTGCTGGAAACGCTGGCGCGCCTCGTCCAGCAGTTCCGCCGTGGCGGCCGGCGCGCCGGGTTTGGTCTGGGAGTTGAAGAAGCGACCGAAGGCCACGTAGCTGGCGCCTTCGGCCAGGGCCGACTCGGCCAGGTCCAGGCGCGCATGGCAGGTGGCACCGATGACCGCGTGACGACCCAGCAGGGCGCGCGCTGCTGCGATGGAGCCATCGGTCTGACCCAGGTGTACGCCCACGCCCAGGCGGGCAGCCAGCTCGGCGTCGTCGTTGATCAGCAACTGCGCGCCGTAGCGGGTACACAGCTCACGCAGCGCCTCGGCCTCACGCAGGCGACGGGCCTCGTCGGAGGACTTGTCGCGGTACTGCAGCAAACGGGCGCCGCCCTTCAGGGCCGCCTCCACGTAGGGCAGCAGCCGGCCATCGGCGAGCAGCTGGCTGTCGGTGATGGCGTAGAGGCCGCGCAGCTTCATGAGCAGAAGTCCAGCGGCAGGCGGCGTGGCACGAACTGGCCGTGGCCCGGTTGCTCGGCGTCACGCAGGGTGCGCCAGGTGTAGTCCAGTGCCGAGCGCACCGCGCCGGGCAGGGCCTCGCCCAGGGCCAGGCGACCGGCCAGGGTGCTGGCCAGGGTGCAGCCGGAGCCGTGGTAGCTGCCGGGCAGGCGCTGGCAGGTGAAGGTGTGGCGTTCGCCATCTTCGGTGTAGAGGCGGTTGTGGACCTCGGCCTCGTCGCCATGGCCACCGGTGATCAGCAGGTTGCGGCAGAAGGGCAGCAGCTTCTCGGCGCATTCGTCGGCCGTGCCTTCGGGGAGTTCGGCCAGGATGCGCGCTTCCGGCAGGTTCGGCGTAGCGATGAGCGCCACCGGCAGCAGGCGCTCGCGCATCGCGTAGCCCACTTCGTCCTTGCCCAGTGCACCGCCGCCGCCGGCACGCAGCACCGGGTCGCAGACCAGCGGCACACCCGGCAAGCCCTGCATGATTTCCAGCACGGTCTCCACCATCTCCACCGAGCCCAGCATGCCCAGCTTCACGGCAGAGACCGGCAGATCGGCGATCACCGCACGGGCCTGGGCCAGCACCCATTCGCGGTCGAGCACGCGGAAGTCGGAAACGTTGACGGTGTCCTGAACGGTCAGGGCGGTCACGGCGGGAGCCGCGTGGCAGCCTTGGGCGATCAGGGCTTCAATGTCCGCCTGCAGACCGGCGCCGCCACTGGGGTCGTGGCCGGAAAGACAGAGGACGATAGGGCGAGAGGGGGTCGTTTTCATGGTGCGCGAGCTTACCACCTTTCCGCCGCCGGGTCGGCCCGCCGGACAGGGGCCCCGCCATCCGTCGAAAAGCGCTGAAAGGTCCGTTTGGGTGTGCCCGTAATGCCCATTCCAGAGCGGTTGAGGGGGATGGCAGAGTGCCTCCTATGGCGCCCCGATGCTGTGCTAGAGTGTGCGCATTCGAACAACCAGGCCCTGCGTGACGCTTCGGCTCCGGGAAGGAAAGGGACTTCCCGAGGCGTGCGACGGCCTTTGCGGGGCTTCATGCGTCACGTTCTCCTTTTCCTGTCCCTGTTCCTCTCCACCGCCGTGTTCGCAGTGGAGTTCGACGAGCACACCCGCCAACTGCCCCTCGGGTTGCACATGGACGTCTTCGAAGACGTCCGCGGCGATGCCACACTCGCCGACATCACCTCCCCCGCGCTGGATCGCAGCTTCCGCCGCAGCGACAAGCCCGTGCTCAATGCCGGCTATTCGCGCTCGGTGTTCTGGATCAGGCTCGACCTCAGCTATCGCCCGCGTGATCTCGGTGGCCAGCAGCCCTGGCTGCTGGAGCTGGCCTACCCGCCGCTGGACCACATCGAGCTCTACCTGCCCGACAGCGAAGGCGGCTACCGGCTCGCCCAGCGCACCGGCGACGGGTTGCCGTTCGCCAGCCGCGAGATCAAGCAGAACAACTACCTGTTCAACCTCAACCTGCAGCCCAACCAGCCTCAACGGCTTTATCTGCGGGTGAACAGCCAAGGCTCGATCCAGGTCCCGCTTACCCTCTGGTCGCCCCAGGCCTACATGGAAGAGCAGCCCGGGCGAATCTACGTGCTCGGCATCATCTACGGCGTGCTGCTGGTGATGCTCATCTACAACCTCTTCATCTACCTCAGCGTTCGCGACACCAGCTACCTCTACTACATCCTCTATATCGCCTCGTTCGGCCTCTACCAGATCTCCGTCAACGGCGCCGGCATCCAGTACTTCTGGCCCAACAGCCCCTGGTGGGCCAACGCCTCCACCCCGTTCCTGATCGGCTCCGCCGGGCTGTTCGGCTGCCAGTTCGCCCGCAGCTTCCTGCACACCGCCGACCACAGCCCCTGGATCGACCGCAGCCTGCTGGTGCTGATGGCCATCGGCGTGCTCGCCATGCTCCTGTCCCTGGTCGCCAGCTACGGCATCGCCCTGCGCCTGGCCACCACCCTGGCGCTGGTCTTCACCGTGGTCATCTTTGCCGCCGGCATCCTCGCCTGGCTGCGCGGCATGCGTGTGGCGCGCTATTTCATATTCGCCTGGAGCGCCTTCCTCGCCGGTGGGGTGATCAACACCCTCATGGTGCTCGGCTACCTGCCCAACCTCTTCATCACCATGTACGCCAGCCAGATCGGCTCCGCGCTGGAGGTGAGCCTGCTGTCCCTTGCCCTGGCCGACCGCATCAACGCCATGAAGGAAGAGCGCACCCGCATTCTCCAGGAGTCCGGGCGCAAGCTGGAGACGCTGAACCGCGAACTGGCCGAGAGCAATCGCCTCAAGGACGAGTTCCTCGCCACCGTCACCCACGAGCTGCGTACCCCCATGAACGGCGTGATCGGCTCCCTCGAACTGATGCAGACCCTCCCGCTCGACGTCGAGCTGGAGCAGTACCAGAAGACCGCCGCCAGCTCCGCCAAGGACATGATGCGGCTGGTCAACGACATCCTCGCCATGACCGAGCTGCAGGCCGGCAAGCTCTACCCCCGTCGCGAGACCTTCAGCCTGCGCGGCCTGTTCGACAGCCTGCGCGCCCAGTACGCCCCGCGCGCCGAAGAGAAGGGCCTGACCTTCGCCCTGGAGCTGGACGAAAGCCTGCCCGACACCCTCGAAGGCGATGCCGGCAAGCTTGGGCAGATCCTCGGCCACCTGCTGGACAACGCCGTCAAGTTCACCGCCCGGGGTGGCGTCATGCTGCGGGTCACCGGCCAAGGCCAGGAGCCCGGCGGCGTTCTGCGCCTGATGGTTGCGGTGGAAGACACCGGCATCGGCTTCTCCACCCCGCCCGATGGCAGCCTCTACAGCGGTTTCCGCCAGCTTGACGGCTCCATGACCCGTGCCTACGGCGGCCTCGGCATCGGCCTGGCCCTGGCGCGGCAACTGGTCGAGCTGCTCGGCGGTCAGCTCACCCACCGCTCCGAACCCGGCCAGGGCAGTTGCTTCCAACTGGCCCTCAGCCTGACTCGCCCCGCCCAGCGCGAGGCGGCCCCGATACGCCGCGCCGTCGCCCAGGCCCAGCGCCGCCCCGAGCAATGCACCGTGCTGGTGGTGGAGGACAACACCATCAACCAACTGGTGACCCGCGGCATGTTGCTCAAGCTCGGCTACCGCGTGCGTACCGCCGACAACGGCGCCGAAGCCCTCGAACTGCTGCGCCGCGAGCGCATCGACGGCGTTCTGCTCGACTGCCAGATGCCGGTCATGGACGGCTTCGCCACCTGCCGCGCCCTGCGCAGCCTGCCCGAATGCGCCGAACTGCCGGTGCTCGCCGTCACCGCCCACAGCCACAGCGGCGACCGCGAACGCTGCCTGGCGGCGGGCATGAGCGACTACCTCGCCAAGCCGGTGAAGTTCGAGGAACTGCGCACCCTGCTGCATGACTGGGTGCTTTGCCGCGCCGGCGAACATCCCGCCTGATCGGTCACCCACCGGCCGGAATGCCGCCTTCATCGTCGGGTTCCCCGCTTTCATCCAAAGTCTGAATCCTGATTCACTCACTGCCAGTGAATCAGGATTCAGACCATGTCCTACCGCGTCACCGCCCAACGAATCGACCGCGACCAGGCCCTGCGCCAACGCATCCTCGACTGCGCCCTGGCGCGGGTTGCCGAAGGCGGCTTCGCCGTCCTCACCATGCAGGCCCTGGCCGATGACGTCGGCATCGCCACCGGCAGCCTCTACCGCCACTTCCGCAACAAGGGCGAGCTGGCTGCCGAAGTCTTCGCCCGCGCCAGCCAGGTTGAAGTGGACGTGCTCAGCGAGCACCTGCGCGGCCCCGGCAGTGCTACCGAGCGACTCGCCAATGGTCTGCAACGCTTCGCCGAGCGCGCCTGGCACAGCCGCCAACTGGCCTTCGCCCTGATCGCCGAACCGGTGGAGCCGGAAGTGGACGAACAGCGCCTGCGCTTCCGCGAGGCCTATGCCGAGCGTTTCATCGAACTGCTCGAATCCGGCATCGCCAGCGGCGAATTCCAGGTCGAAGCCCCCGCCCTGGTCGCCGCCTGCCTGGTGGGCGCCATCTCCGAATCCCTGGTCGGACCGCTCTCGCCAGCCGCCCGTGCCGCCCGTGATGCCGACCAGTCGCGCAGCGAACTCGAAGCGGTCTGCCGGCACCTCGTCATCTTCTGCCTGCGTGCCGTTGGTGCGCACCCGCCTGCTTAGCAGGCCGTTGAACAACGTTAACGAGGCAGGCGATGCAAGGCGAAAACGGCCGAAAAAGCGGAGTTTACGTGCTGTAAATGAGCATTTTGATCGGACTCGCGCACGAGGGCGTTTTCAACGCCGCAGCGGCAACGCAGTTAGTTTTTCAACAGCTTGCTAGGAGGATTCCATGAGCCAGTCCCACTACGCCGAAACCCACGACGTGTTCAACCAGGTGCCCACCCTCGACGGCGCCAACCTCTACCGCCTCGACCTGCCCCTGCAGGAATGGACCCGCCGCTACGGCGCCGGCTGGGCCGAATCACGCCTCGACGTCTACGGTGCCCTGGCCGGCGGCCCGCTGATGCAGGCGGGCTTTCTCGCCAACGAACACAAGCCGGTGTTCAAGAGCCATGACCGCTACGGACATCGCGTTGACCTGGTGGAGTTCCACCCGGCCTACCACGAACTGATGCGCACCGCCGTCGAACACGGCCTCACCTCGCTGCCCTGGCAGGACCCGCGCACCGGCGCCCATGTCGCCCGCGCCGGCCTCACCTACCTGCACAGCCAGGCCGAGGCCGCCAGTGGTTGCCCGCTGACCATGACCTTCGCCGCCGTGCCCGCCATCCGCCTGCAGCCCAACCTCGCCGAGCGCTGGCTGCCGAAGATCCTCGCCACCGAATACGACCCGCGCAACGTACCCATGGAGCAGAAGCCCGGCGTCACCATCGGCATGGCCATGACCGAGAAGCAGGGCGGCACCGACGTCCGCGCCAACACCACCCGCGCCCACCCCATCGGCCTCGGCGGCCCGGGGGAGGCCTACGAGCTGGTGGGCCACAAGTGGTTCTGTTCCGCGCCCATGTGCGACGCCTTCCTCACCCTCGCCTACACCGACAAGGGCCTGTCCTGCTTCCTCCTGCCGCGCCACCGCCCGGACGGCAGCCGCAACGCCTTCTACGTCCAGCGCCTGAAGAACAAGCTGGGCAACTGGGCCAACGCCTCCAGCGAAGTGGAATACCGCGGCGCCCTGGCCTGGATGGTCGGCGAGGAAGGGCGCGGCGTGCCCACCATCATCGAAATGGTCGCCATGACCCGCTTCGACTGCATGGTCGGCTCCAGCTCCCTCATGCGTCAGGCGCTCACCCAGGCCGCCCACCACTGCGCCCACCGCAAGGTCGGCGGCAAGGTCCTGGCCGACCAGCCGCTGATGCAGAACGTCCTCGCCGACCTCGCCCTGGAGAGCGAAGCCGCCCTGGCCCTCAGCCTGCGCATGGGCCGCGCCCTCGACAACCTGCACGACGAGCAGGAAGACCGCTTCGCCCGCCTGGTCACCGCCGTCGGCAAGTACTGGATCTGCAAGCGCGCCCCCGAAATGGTCTACGAGGCCAGCGAATGCATGGGCGGCGCCGGCTACGTCGAAGAGACCATCCTCCCGCGCCTGTACCGCGAAGCCCCGGTCAACTCCATCTGGGAAGGCTCCGGCAACGTCCAGTGCCTGGACGTCCTCCGCGCCCTGTCCAAGGAGCCTGGCGTGCTCGATGCCCTGTTCAGCGAACTGGGCGACGGCCACGGCGACGCCCGCCTCGCCGCGCAGATCAACAACCTCAAGGCCGCCTTCCACGACACCGCCGACATCCAGTACCGCGCCCGCCAGCTCACCGAAGACGTCGCCGTCGCCCTCCAGGCCAAGCTCCTGCTGGAGGCCGGCAACGCCACCGTCTCCGACGCCTTCATCGCCAGCCGCCTCGGCGGCAGCGGCCGGGTCTACGGCACCCTCCCGCGCGGCATCGACGTCGAAGCCCTGGTCGCCCGCAGCACCCCGCACCTGGCCTGACGCCACCCTGGCAACAAGGGAAAACAGCCGGTAGATTTCCCGCTGCCGGCTTTTCCCTCTGGGATCAGCGGGTTACGGGAAGAGTGTTCCCCACGGGTGTGGGGATGAACCGGCGGATCTGGCGAAATCGGGTTTGCATGGGTCGTGTTCCCCACGGGTGTGGGGATGAACCCGATGCAGAGGAGAACGACCTGTGAAAACTCACGTGTTCCCCACGGGTGTGGGGATGAACCGACGCTGGCGGTGCGGATCTCGCCCTTGGTGTCGTGTTCCCCACGGGTGTGGGGATGAACCGCTCGTCGAGCAGGGCGTTGGCTTCCTGGATGTGTGTTCCCCACGGGTGTGGGGATGAGCCGAAGCGCCGCATCCCCGAGGGTGCGGTGAAAATGGTGTTCCCCACGGGTGTGGGGATGAACCGGGAGGACGGCCGGAGTCTCTGGAGGACAACTGCGTGTTCCCCACGTGCGTGGGGACGAACCCACCCCAAACCGGAATGGCCAGGCCCCACTGCGGGGCCTGCGTAGGATGGGGTGAGCTCGGCGAACCCCATCACCCAGCCGCGCCCCGGCCCTAGGCCGCCCGCTCCGCCAGCCGGCGCTGGCCGGTCAGCGCCGTGACCACGAACAGCGCCGCTGCCAGGCTCAGCGCCAGGGGCAGACCGTGGGGGCCGGTGCCCATCAACGCGCCGCTCAGCAGCGGCCCCACCAGGCTGCCGATGCCCCACAACATGCCCACGCAGGCGTTGGCCGTGACCAGGTCCTGCCCGCTGAAACGCTCGCCGATGCGCACCAGCGCCAGGGTGTAGACGCCCCCCGCCACCGCCCCCAGCAGCACAAGCGCCGGCCACAGCAGCGTGGGCCGGGTGATCAGCCAGGGCAGCGCCATGCCGATGCCCAGCGCCGCCACCCCGCAGACCAGGTGCAGGCGGCCGCGCTCGGTGCGGTCCGACAGCCAGCCCAGCGGCACCTGGCAGGCCATGTCGCCGGCCAGGATCACCGTCACCATCAGCGCCGCGATGCCCACCGCATAGCCATGGGCGCTGGCGTAGACCGGGAACAGCGACAGCACCACCGCATCGAAGAAGGCGAAGAACAGCACTCCCGTACACAGCGCCGGGGCCACCCGCAGGAAGCCCGCCAGCGAGAAGGTGCGCACCTCATCCTCGGCGGCCTGGCCCCAGCCGCCCGGCAGCCCCCGGGCCACCGCCGCCAGGGCCAGCAGGTTGGCCAGCACCACCAGTGCCACCAGCCAGGGGCTCTGCGCCCCGAGCAGGCCGATCAGCGCCGGCCCGCCCAACTGGCAGCCGGTGAAACAGGCGGCATAGAAGGCCACCACCTGGCCCCGCCTGGCCTCGTCGCACAGCACGTTGACCCAGGATTCCCCGAGGATCACCACCACCCCCATCGCCACCCCCAGCAGCAGCCGCGCCGCCACCAGCAGGGGCGTGGAGGTCGGCAGCTCCAGCGCCGCCACCGCCAGGGCGCAGAGCACGAAGCAGCCGAGGTACAACCCGCGTCCCGACAGGCGCCGGCACAGCGGCGCCACCAGAAACGCGGCCAGGATCATCCCCGCCGCCGGCATCGCACTCAGCACCCCGATCTCCAGGCTCGACGCACCGGCCTCCATCAGCCGCAGCGACACCAGGGGCAGCGTCGCCCCCATGCTCAGCCCAACCACCGACACGGCGAAGATCAGCACCAGCAGCAACACACGATGGTTCATTTCGACTCCCGCCCGCAGGTAACCGGCCCGGGCCTGGCCATGGATCAACGACAGAACGACACGCGCACGGACGCATGCCGGGAATGAGCGAAGGGAACGCCGCGCGACAGCGCAGGGCTCAGACGGGGAGGGCGGGAGGCGAGAAGGTGAAGGCGAACAGCACGCTGCGGCGACGCTTCAACAGGGCATCACGCGGCCAGGCATTGGCCGCCAGCGCCGGATCGGGCTGGGCAACAAGGGCCGGGTGCAGGGGCGTGAACATCGCAGCGGTCTTCGGTGGATAACGCGGGGCGCGCAGTCTATGCGGGGGCGGGGAGGGGGTCAATGCGTCGCAGCCGGGTGGAAACCCCTTGGAAGCGGCGGCGGTGCTGCAGTAACGTCGCCGGGTCGCTAAGCAAGGAGGCTGGATGGACACCGAACACCTTGTCGCATTTTCCGCCCTGTCGGCAGCGGCCCGTGGCCTCTGGGCCAAGAGTGGCGAGCCGACCGGTCATGGCCTGCTGGCGCACCTGCTGGATGTGGCCGCCGTGGTTGAAAGCCTGCTGGCCATCGAGCCCCCTTCCACCCGCCAATGGGCCGCCACGGCCTTCGGCCTCGACCCCACCGCCTGCCCCCGCTGGATCGCCGCCCTGGCCGGGCTGCACGACTTCGGCAAGGGCATTCCCGGCTTCCAGGCCAAGTGGAAGGAAGACATGCAGGCCGACCAGGCCCACGGCCTCGCCTTCTCCATCCTGGCCCAGCGGGTGGACCGCCACGACCTGGCCACCGCCGCCCTGCTGGAGTCTGTTCTGGACAGTCTTGCGGTGGCGTCATCCGACTGGTTGCAGCAGGTTGTGCGGGCCGTCAGCGCGCACCACGGCTATCACTTCCAGCCCACCGAGGTGCAGAACGGCACCCCGCCGGCCGAAGTGCCCGCCTGGGCCGCCGTGCGGGCAGAAGTGTTCAGCGCGTTCTGGCACCTGCTCGCCCCCCAGGGGCGGCCCAGTGCCGAGCGCCTGCCCCTGGCCGCCATCAACTGGCTGGCCGGGCTCACCAGCGCCGCCGACTGGATCGCCTCCAACCCCGAGTGGTTCAGCCTGGGCGAGCGCGGCTTCGACGACCTCCGCGCCTACTACGCCGATGCTGGTGAGCGTGCCCGTACCGCACTTGCGCGGATCGGCTGGCAGCCCTACCGCGGCCTGGCGCCTGAAGGGCTGGACACCGACGCCGCCCTGCGCCGCATCGTCGGCCGCGATGACCTCAGCGCGCGCCCCCTGCAACAGGCCGGCGACCGCCTGATGCACGGGGTGAACGAGCCCGCCCTGCTGCTGGTGGAGGCGCCCATGGGCGAGGGCAAGACCGAACTCGCCTTCCTCGCCCACCTGCGCCTGCAAGCGGCCAACCAGCACCGTGGGCTCTACGTCGCCCTGCCCACCCAGGCCACCGGCAACGCCTTGTTCCAGCGCGCCGGCACCTTTCTCGATGCCTTTCGCCAGGGCCCGCTGGACCTGCAACTGGTGCACGGCGGCGCCGCCCTGAACGACGACATCCAGCGCCTGCGCGGCATCGCCGAAGACCCGCAGGAAAGCCTCGCCGCCTCCGCCTGGTTCGCCCAGCGCCGACGCCCGCTGCTCTCGCCCTACGGCGTCGGCACCGTCGACCAGGCCTTGTTCGGCGTGCTCAACGTCAAGCACCACTTCGTCCGCCTCTGGGGCCTGGCCAACCGGGTGGTGGTGCTGGACGAAGTGCACGCTTACGACGCCTACACCAACGGCCTGATCGTCGTCCTGCTGCGCTGGCTCAAGGCCATGGGCTGCTCGGTGGTGCTGATGAGCGCCACCCTGCCCGCCGCCCGGCGCAACGAACTGCTGCGGGCCTGGGCGGTGGACGCCGCGAGCATCCCCGAGCAGGCTTACCCGCGCCTGCTGCTGGCGACGGGCGGCCAGGTACAGGGCGAGTCCTTCAAGGCCCGCGACCAGGCACCCATCCAGCTCGCCCCGCTGGGGGAGAGCCTGGAGGCCCTGGCCGAAGCCGCCCTCGACCTGCTGGCGGGCGGCGGCTGTGGCGCGCTGATCGTCAACACCGTGGAGCGGGCGCAGCAGCTCTACCGCCACCTGCGCGAGCAACTGGGGAAATCGGCCACCCTGCTGCTGTTCCACGCACGCTTCCCCGCCGACCAGCGCGCCCAGCGCGAGCGCGAGGTGCTGGCGGCCTTCGGCGCCACGGGCGAGCGACCGGCGCGGGCGCTGCTGGTGGCCACCCAGGTCGCCGAACAATCCCTGGACATTGATTTCGACTTCATGCTCAGCGACCTGGCCCCGGTGGACCTGCTGCTGCAACGCGCCGGCCGCCTGCACCGGCACACCCGAAGCGCACGCCCCGAGCGTCACCAGCAGGCCCGGCTGCATATCGCCGGGCTGGGACGCGAGGCCCCGCCGGACCTCAAGGACACCGCCTGGGGCTACGTCTACGACCCCTACATCCTCCTGCGCACCTGGGCCTTGCTGCGGGACGAGGCGCAACTCCAGCTCCCCGGTGATATCGACCGCCTGGTGCAGCTTGTCTACGGCGACGAGCCCCTGCCCGAGGACCTTGAGGACGCGATCCAGACGCAGATCGAGATCGAACGCTACGGCGAGTACCTGGCCCGGCTGAAGAAGGAGCGCCAGGAAGCGCAGAACATCGCCATCGACCCGCGCGACCCTCTGGACGAGGCCTACGCCAACAAGCCCAAGGGGCATGAAGAAGGCGAGGGCACCGGCTGGGAGAACAAGACCCGCCTCGGGCGCGAATCCATCACCCTGATTCCGCTGGAAGTGACCGCCGAAGGCTGGCGCCCGAGACTGGGCGAACCCGCCTTCGACCCCGCCAGTCCGGTGCCCGATGCCTTGGCCCGACGCTTGTGCGCGCGCCAGCTCAAGGTGTCCCGTACCGCCCTGGTCAAGCGCCTCAAGGCCGAACCCCCACCCGCCTTCCAGAACCCGCTGTTGCGCAATGCCTATCCTCTGCCCCTGCAGGCCGGGCTTTATGCCGACGCCGGGCTGCACCTGCGGCTGGATGACGAACTCGGGCTGGTCTACGAGCCCACCGAAGCCCCCAACAAGGAGCACCCATGAGCAAGGACTACTGCCTGCTGGACGAACCCTGGCTACCCGTGCGCCTGGCCGATGGCCGGGTGCTGGCGCTGGGGTTGCTGGAGGTCTTCGCCCGCAGTGGCGAGATCGTCGCCCTGGCCGACACCGCGCCGCCCAACCTGGTGGCGCAGTACCGCCTGCTGCTGGCCATCACCCACCGCGCGCTTTCGGCTCAAGGGGCCTGGAGCATCGGTGAGCGGGCCCGCTGGTACCGCGAGGGCCTGCCCCTGGAGGCGATCCGCGCCTACCTGGAGCAGTGGCGCGAGCGCTTCTGGCTGTTCCACCCGCAGTACCCCTTCATGCAGGTGCCAGCCCTGGCCCAGGCCGAGGAAACCCGTGACAAGCGCAAACCCTGGACGCAGATCGCCCTGGCCAGCAGCAGCGGCAACACCCCGGTGGTGTTCGACCACGCCCTGGACAGCGCCCCACAGGCGATCAGCCCGGCCCAGGCCCTGTCGACCCTGCTCGGCTTCCTGCAATTCACCCCGGGCGGGCTGGTGAAGGTGCTGCGCGATGCCGACAAGGCCGGCGCCCTGGTCAACACCGCTGCGTTCATTCCCGTCGGGCCGACCCTGGCCCAGACCCTCTGCCTGGCGCTGCACCCTGCCTTCAGGGAAGGGGACGAGCCCGACCTGCCGAGCTGGGAGCGCGAGCCGCCGAGCATCGCCGCATTGCGCGGCGAACCGGTGCTGGCCAGCGGGCCGAACGACCGCTACACCCGCCTGAGCCGGGCCGTGCTGCTGTGCCGTGAGGCCGAGGGCGACATCCGCTGGTTGCACTTCGCCGCCGGGCTGGCTCTGGGCGAAGACCCCAACGCCCCCGACCCCATGGCCAGCTTCCGAGAGGGCACCACGGGCCCGGTGCGCCTCAGCTTCAGCGACGGGCGCGCGCTCTGGCGTGACCTGCCGGCCCTGCTGCCCACCTCCGGCGGAGCGGGCCGTGCCGCAGCGGTCATGAACTACGCGGCCAGCCTGCACGCCAAACTCAAGCCTCGTGAGCATCACCAGCCTTTGCTGGCGGCCGGCCTTGCCAGCGACCAGGCCAAACTGCTGCGTTGGCGTCTTGAGCAATGGGAACTGCCCGCCAGCCTGCTGTGCGAGCCACAAAAAGCCCAGGTGCTGGGGATTGCCCTAGCCGCCAGCGAAGCCCTGTTCCTTGCCCTCAAGCGCCTGGCCAGTGGCCTGGTCGGCGAGACCCTGCCAGACCCCAACCACAAGGACACCCGCGCCAATGCTCGCAGCC
This sequence comes from Pseudomonas sp. ENNP23, assembly GCF_001728945.1. NCBI lineage: Bacteria > Pseudomonadati > Pseudomonadota > Gammaproteobacteria > Pseudomonadales > Pseudomonadaceae > Pseudomonas > Pseudomonas sp. ENNP23. The sequence continues at coordinate 34,053 of NZ_LYSP01000013.1, read as the reverse complement.
GGGTGGAGAGCGGCCCGCTGGCTGCCAGTTACTTCGCCGAAACCGAGCGCGGTCTGGCGCCGCTGTTGGCGGCGCTGGACGCCGGGAATCTGGAACAGGCCCACAGCGACTGGCTGAACACCTGCCGCCGGGCCGCCGAGTGCGCCTGGGACCACCAGTTGGCCGGCCTTGGCCGGTCCCCCCGCGCGGTACGGGCCGATGCCCGCTACTGGCCGCGTTTTCGCGCCCTGTTGAACACCCAGGCGCCACGCCCCGAACCCGTTGCAACCGACAAGGAGGCCGTTTCGTGAGTGACCACACCGACTCGTTCATCGCCCACCTGGAGGCGCTCAAGGCTCGTGACCGAGGCGCCCTGGCGGCGCTGCGCCACAGCCTGGCCTTTGCGCCCGGCAGTTACCCGCGTGCCTACCCGTATGTGGAGCGTTTTGCCGGCCATGCCGCCCATGAGCGGGACGCGCGGCGCCTGGCGCTGTATGCGGTGGCAGGCTTGTTCGCCCTGCATCCGCAGCAGGCTGCCCAGAGCCTGGGCAGCGCGCTGGGAGAGCTGTACCGCGACGGCAGCGGCAGCATCGAGGGGCGCTTCATCGCCCTGCTCGGTGCCGATGCCGAGAACATCGTCGAGTACCTGCGTCAGGCCATCAGCCTGCTGGCGGCCAAGTCCATCGGGCTGGACTACGGCTGCCTGCTCGACGACCTCACCCAGTGGATGAACCCCGGCCACGACCCGGGCCGGCTGCGCCAGCGCTGGGCCCGCGACTTCTACCGGGCTGCCCAGCCCACCCCCGACGCCCCCCTTGAAACCGCGTAAAGGATGACCCGTTCATGAGCCTGTTCCTCGAATTCCACCTGATCCAGAACTTCGCCCCCTCCAACCTCAACCGCGACGACACCGGCGCCCCCAAGGACGCGATCTTCGGCGGCCAGCGCCGCGCGCGGGTCAGCAGCCAGTGCTTCAAGCGCGCCATCCGCCTGGCCGCCAGCCAGCACGAGCTGCTGTCCGAGGCCCATCGCGGCATCCGCACCCAGAAGCTCAAGGCGCTGCTGCTGGAGCGCCTGGCCGGGCGTGACCCCGAACAGGCCGAGGGCAAGGTGGAGGCTGCCCTGGGCGCCGCCGGCCTCAAGCTCAAGGACAACGGCAGGACCGAATACCTGCTGTTCCTCGGTGAGGGTGAAGTGGCCGCCTTCGCCCAGCTCATCGAACAGCATTGGGACGCGCTGCCGGTCGGCGGCGACAAGAAGAGCAAGAAGGACGCCAAGGCCAGCCTGCCCGCCGAGCTGGTGAAGCAGGCCAAGGCCCTGCTCGACGGCGGCAAGGCGGTGGACGTGGCGCTGTTCGGGCGCATGCTCGCCGACCTGCCGGCGGCCAACCAGCACGCCGCCTGCCAGGTCGCCCACGCCATCAGCACCCACCGCGTCGAGCGCGAGTTCGACTACTTCACCGCCGTGGACGACAAGGGCGACGAGGACGAGACCGGCGCCGGCATGATCGGCCAGGTGGAGTTCAACTCCGCCACCCTCTACCGCTACGCCGTGCTCGACCTGCACAAGCTGCTGGACAACCTGCAGGGCGACCGCGAGCTGACCCTGGCCGCCGTCGAGGCCTTCGTGCGCGCCCTGGCGCTGGCCATCCCCAGTGGCAAGCAGAACAGCTTCGCCGCCCACAACGCCCCGGAGTTCATCGGCGTCAGCCTGCGCCACGCCACCCCGCTGAACCTCGCCAACGCCTTCGAGAAGCCCGTGGCGCCGCGCCAGGACCAGGCCCTCACCGAGCAGTCCGTCGAGCGCCTGGCCACCTACGAGGCCAAGCTCGCCGCCGTCTACGCCAGCCCCGAGGACCAGTGGCTGAGCCTCGACCTCACCGGCCGCTGGCCCACCGACAAGGGCACCCCGGCCAGCAGCCTCGCCGGCCTGGCCCAGGCCGTGCGCGAGCGGGCCGCTGCCGCACTGGAGGGCTGACCATGGCCACGTTGCTGCTGTGCCTCAAGGGGCCGTTGCAGTCCTGGGGCACCACCAGCCGCTTCGACGAGCGCGACACCCAGTTGGAACCGTCCAAGTCCGGCGTGCTCGGGCTGGCCTGCGCCGCCCTGGGCCGTGACCGCCGCGAGCCGGTGGATGACCTCGCCGCCCTGCGCATGGGCGTGCGGGTGGAGCAGGAGGGTGTGCCCATGCGTGACTACCAGACCGCCACCGGCGTGGTCATCGCCGCCAGCGGCAAGGCGGACCTGGGGCGCACCGTGGTGAGCCCGCGCTTCTTCCTCGCCGATGCTGCCTTTCTCGTCGGCCTGGAGGGCGACCGGGCGTTGCTGGCGCGCATCCACGCGGCCCTGGCCCGCCCGGTGTGGCCGCTGGCCCTGGGGCGCAAGAGCTTCGTCCCGTCGCTGCCGGTGTACCTGCCCGATGGTCTGCGGGACGAGCCCCTGGAGCAGGCGTTGGCCACCTGGCCCTGCCTGCTCACCGGCCAGGTGCCGGAGACGCCCCGGCGGGTGCTGCTGGAGCACCCCAGCGAGGGCAGCGTGCGCCTCGACCAGCCCGTGGCGCCCTTCGCCGAGCGGCGCTTCGGCCCGCGTTTCGTCAAACCCGACCTGTACTTCACCGGAGCCGCCCATGTACCTGACCCGTCTGCGGCTTGACCCGCGCAGCGCCCTGGCGCGGCGTGACCTGGCCGACCCCTACGAGATGCACCGCAGCCTGGTGCGGGCCTTCGTCCGTGATGCGCAGCAGACGCCACCGCGTTTCCTCTGGCGCGTCGAGCCGACCGCTGCCTGGGGCAGCCCCGAGCTGCTGGTGCAGTCTGTCGAAGCAGGCGACTGGTCCTTTCTGGCCGGGCAGCCGAACTACCTCAAGGGCGAGGTGGAAACCCGCGAGTGGGCCCCTGAAACCTGGGTGCGCGAGCAGGCGTGCTTCCGCTTCCGCCTGTTCGCCAACCCCACCGTCACCCGTGACGGCAAGCGCCTCGGCCTGGTGGGGGAGGAGGCCCAGTTGGCCTGGCTGGCCCGCCAGGGCGAGCGCCTGGGCTTCAGCGTCGAAGCGGCGCTGGTGACCGGCAGCGAACTGCTCAGGAGCCGCAAGGGCGACAGCCGCATCAGCCTGCTGCGGGCCTGCTTCGAAGGGCGCCTGCGGGTGCGTGATGCCGGCGCCCTGGCCACGGCCCTGTGCGCCGGCATCGGGCCGGGCAAGGCCTTCGGCTGCGGGTTGCTGAGCCTGGGGAGGGGGTGATGCTGCCGCCGCTCACGGGGGCCTCTAAAAACGTAGGCGAGGCAGTCAGCGCAAGGCGAAAACAGGCGAAAAAGCGCAGTTTACGTGCGGTAAATGAGCATTTTGAGCCTGTTTTTAACGCCGCGATGACAACGCAGGTAGTTTTTAGAGGTGCCCTCAAGCCGCTGCCGATGAAGGACCGTGTCCCCATGGTCTTCATTCGCTATGGGCAGATCGACGTGCTCGACGGCGCTTTCGTGGTGATCGACAAGAACGGCGTGCGCAAGCACATCCCGGTGGGCTCGGTGGCCTGCATCATGTTGGAGCCCGGCACACGCATCTCCCACGCGGCGGTCAACCTGGCCGCCACCGTGGGGACGCTGCTGGTGTGGGTGGGGGAGTCCGGGGTGCGCCTCTACTCCAGCGGCCAGCCCGGCGGTGCGCGGGCCGACCGCCTGCTCTACCAGGCACGCCTGGCCCTGGACGACGAACTGCGGCTGAAGGTGGTGCGCAAGATGTACGAGGTGCGCTTCGGCGAGCCCGCGCCCGCCCGGCGCAGCGTCGAGCAGTTGCGCGGCATCGAGGGCGCCCGGGTGCGCGGCACCTACAAGCTGCTGGCCCAGGAGCACAAGGTGAACTGGCAGTCGCGCAACTACGACCGCCAGCAGTGGGAGGCGGCAGATATCCCCAACCGCTGCCTCTCCGCCGCCACCGCCTGCCTCTACGGCATCACCGAGGCAGCGGTGCTGGCCGCCGGCTATGCCCCGGCGGTGGGCTTCATCCACACCGGCAAGCCGCTGTCCTTCGTCTACGACATTGCCGACCTGTACAAATTCGAGACGGTGGTGCCGCTGGCCTTCCGCATCGCCGCCAAGGCCCCGGCCGAGCCGGAGCGCGAGGTGCGCCTGGCCTGCCGCGACCTGTTCCGCTCGGACAAGCTGCTGGGTCGCATCATCCCGCTGATCGAAGAGGTGCTCGCAGCCGGCGGTATCCACCCGCCCGAGGCGCCGCCGGAGTCCGTACCGCCGGCCATCCCCAACCCCGACAGCCCCGGCGATGCCGGCCACCGGAGCCGGTGATGGCCTTTCTCACCGTGGTCACCGAGAACGTCCCGCCACGCCTGCGCGGGCGCCTGGCCATCTGGCTGCTGGAGGTGCGCGCGGGGGTGTACATCGGCGACGTCTCGCGGCGCACCCGGGAAATGATCTGGCAGCAGCTCGAAGCCGGGTACGAGGACGGCAGTGTGGTCATGGCCTGGGCCAGCCAGAACGAGTCCGGCTACGACTTCCAGACCCTCGGCAGCAACCGCCGCGAACCGGTGGACCACGACGGCCTGCGGCTGGTGGCCTTCCTGCCACCGACCACCGCAGATTCCACACCCAAATAATCGGTAGATTTTCAGGAGGTGATTTTTATCTTTGAGAACAAGGGGTTGCAGTTGGTGTGTTCCCCACGGGCGTGGGGATGAACCGGAGTGACTGAGCCATGGCAACCAGAAAAGAGAGTGTTCCCCACGGGCGTGGGGATGAACCGCAGAACTGATGCGCATGTCCTTCCTCACTCAGGTGTTCCCCACGGGCGTGGGGATGAACCGTCGGCGCAGCGGTGTGCGATGTCGATCTTCATGTGTTCCCCACGGGCGTGGGGATGAACCGCTGGTCCCCCCGGACGGCATGACTGCCCTCGGGTGTTCCCCACGGGCGTGGGGATGAACCGGCGGCCTCGTTGCTCGATGAGCTGACCAAGCTGTGTTCCCCACGGGCGTGGGGATGAACCGAACGCGCCCCAGATCCATGTCGTGCAGTCGATGTGTTCCCCACGGGCGTGGGGATGAACCGTTCGCATCACCCGCGAGCAGGGACACCGGCACGTGTTCCCCACGGGCGTGGGGATGATCCAGAAGAGCCAACCAGACTGCCGAAGGTCGAAGCCTGTTCCCCACAAACGTGGGGATGAGCGTCGCGACCCTACCGCCGCTGCCAGATCTTCCGGCCGCCCTGGTCTTCGGTCACCAGGTAGGGGGCGCTGAAGCGGTAGCGGGTGGCGGGCTGGTAGTCGGTGCCGCCGTCGGGGCGGACGAGGAGGATGCCGTCGGTGGTCTGCCATTGGCCGGCGTACTGGAGGGTGCCGTCGCTGTCGTAGCTCCAGTCGGAGCCGCCGCCGACGGAGCGGCTCCATTGCTCGACGCGGCCGTCGGGGGCGAGGTGCAGGGTGAGCACCGTGTTGAAGGAGGCGAAGCTGGCGCCACCGCTGTTGATGATGTCTTCGTGGACCCAGGTGCCGACCAGCGCCGGGTCCAGGGTGCCGGCGCCGGTGCGGGTGGTGCCTGTGGCGTGTGAGGGGCTGCGCTGGAACAGCGCCTGGCGCTCCAGCACCTGGCCGCTGACGGGGTCACGGGCGGCGAGGTGGGCGTTGAGCTGGTCGTTGCCGTAGGTGGCGGCGAGGGTGGCGATCACCTGGTTGGTTTGCGGCAGGACGATCTCGGCGTTGAGTACCTGGCCGTCGTACTGGCCGCGCAGGTCCAGTTGCAGGGTGCCGTTCTCGGAATAGCGGCCGGTGACGACCTGGCCCTGCTGCTGCAGGTCGAGCACCGTGTTGGCGCCCGCCAGGTCGGCCTGGAAGCGGCCATCCAGCTCGCCGGCGAACAGTGGGGTGCTGGTGGCAACGGCGAACAGCAGGCTGGTCAGGCGGTGCATGGCGGCGGGCCTCGCGGGGGCGGTCGGGCAAGCATAGACGCAGCGGCACGCGCTGCTCGGCTTGGCCGCCGAAGGGTGATGGGCGCAAGATAGCCCCCTGTACGCCCAGACAGGATGCACCTCGTGACCCCGGATTCCGTCGAGTTTCTCGTTGTCCACACCGCCGAAGAGGCGGTCGACCGCCTGACCGCCCTGCATCAGCGGGCCACCACGGCCCTCAGCCAGGCCCTCAAGCTCTTTCTCAAGTCCCGCACCGAGCCGAGCGCCGAGCAGCGCGCGCTGTTCCGCTACCCGGAGCTGCGGGTCACCTACCGTTGCCAGGGCGAGGTGCCGTCCACGGTGCGCGCCTACGCGAAGATCCAGGTGCCGGGCACCTACAGCGTCACCGTCACCCACCCCGATGCCTTCCGCAAATACCTGCTGGAGCAACTGCGCCCGCTGATGAGCGACTTCACCGTGCAGGTGGAGGTGGGCATGAGCCAGCGGAACATTCCCTATCCCTACGTGGTGGAGAGCGGCGATGAGCTGGCCGGCACCGATGTGACCGCTGCGGCGCTGGCGCGGGTGTTCCCCAGCACGGACCTGTCCGCCGCCACCGATGGCGTGGCCGACGGGCTGTACGACTGGGAGAGCGCCGAGGAGCTGCCCCTGGCGCTGTTCGATGCGGCGCGGGTGGACTTCTCCCTGCGCCGGCTGGTGCATTACACCGGCAGCGACTGGCGCCATGTGCAGCCGTGGATTCTGCTGACCAACTACCACCGTTACGTCGACCAGTTCATCCAGCACGGGGTGACCCTGCTGCGCGAGGACCCGCGCTTCGTGAGCATGGTGCTGCCCGGCAACGTGCGGGTGGACCGGGACATGGACGAGGCGACGGTGCAGGCGATGATCGACGGCGTGGTGTGGCACCGCTACCAGATGCCGGCCTACCACCTGATCGCCAACGACGGCCACGGGGTGACGCTGGTGAACATCGGCGTCGGTCCGTCCAACGCGAAGAACATCACCGACCACCTGGCGGTGCTGCGCCCGCACTGCTGGCTGATGATCGGACACTGCGGCGGGCTGCGGCAGTCGCAGACCATCGGCGACTACGTGCTGGCCCACGCCTACATGCGCCGCGACGGCATCCTCGACCGGGTGCTGCCGCCGCACATCCCGCTGCCGGCCCTGGCCGAGGTGCAGCAGGCCCTGCAGGACGCGGCGGCGCTGGTCACCGGCGAGCGCGGCGAGGACCTCAAGCGGCGCCTGCGCACCGGCACGGTGCTGACCTACGACGACCGCAACTGGGAGCTGCGCTGGGCCCAGGAGCGTCCGCTGATCAACCTCTCGCGGGCAGTGGCGGTGGACATGGAGAGCGGCACCATCGCCGCCCAGGGCTATCGCCTGCGGGTGCCCTACGGGACGCTGCTGTGCGTCTCCGACAAGCCGCTGCACAGCGAGATCAAGCTGCCCGGCTCGGCGAGCGCCTTCTACCAGCGTGCGGTCAGCCAGCACCTGCGCATCGGCATCGCTGCGCTGGACCTGCTGCGCAACCAGCTCACTTCGCTGCACTCGCGCAAGCTGCGCAGCTTCGATGAGCCGCCGTTCCGCTGAGCCGCTCCTGATGACACAGGGCCGCATGATGCGGCCCTTTTTCTGTCCGTACTGAAAAGTCGGACGACCTTCAGTGAACGGCTCGCCAGTCGCGTGCTCGGGTTTCGATTTAAGCTGCGGCCCCCCAAGGACGAACGAGGTGACACCGATGGAACAGACCCAACACTTACTTGCAGCATTCTGGGAGCCCTTCAGTTTTCTCAGCCTGTTCGCCTGGATCAGCGGTGCGCTGCTGCTGGGCACGGTCGCCGGCCTGGTGCTGGCGATCCTGCTGCAGCGTGGTGGTTGGCTGGCCCGTAGCAAGCGCTGGCACCACTGGACGCTCAAGTTGTACTTCCTGCTGCTGCCGCTGGCCGGGGGCATGCTGGGGTTCCAGGGCGGGCTGCTGTACAGCGGCCAGCAGCAGATCAACCGGCACCTGGACAGTTACACGCCGGCAGTGCAGCGACTGGCCGATGACACCTGGCAGGACTTCCAGGCCTATGTGGCAGCCCAGGACGAGCGCCAGCTCCAGGCTCTGCGCGGTTCCAGCGTGCAAGCGGCGCTCAATCAATTGGCGCTGGAGTACCTGCGCGGCGAGCAGCAGGAGGAGGCCGATGCCCGGGCCGAGGCGTCGCTGGCCGAGCGCCTGGCCCTGGACCTGCTCGATCGCCTGCGGGCGAGCCTGATCGGCAAGGCCGTGGGCCAGATGGCGGTGAGCGAGGCGGCAAACTACAGCGGGCTCAATAAACAGGTGCTGGCCGGGGTGCTCGATGCGCGCGTGGAGCAACTGTTCCAGGCCGAGTTCCTGCTGGACCTGCTGAAGCGCCAGGTCGGCCATGTGTTCAAACCGTTCTACATCGCGCTGCTGCTGCAGCTCGGCCTGCTCGTGGCCTTCATCGCTGGGGAGTGGGCGGTTTCACGCTGGCTCCGCCAGATTCCCTCCGCTGCCCAGGTGCAGCCGGCTGCCCTGGCCTGAGGCTGGGTGGGCTTCAAGCAAACGGGCCGCGTGATGCGGCCCGTTTCGTTGGGGGATGGCTTAGCTGCCGCTGGCCTGGGCGAGGCCGGTTGCGGTATCGCGGTCCAGCGCTGGCACCTGCCACTGGTAGCCGGGGCTGGGGACGCGGAAGCGATCCGGGTCCACTTGCCAGTATTCGAGGGCCTTGGCCAGCTCGCGGGGCGGGTCGAACTGCCCTTCGTCGGTGAGCTGGAAGGTGCCGAAGTGGATGGCCAGGCTGTGCTGGGAGTCCAGTTGCTTGTGGGCCTGCACGGCGTCGTCCGGGTTCATGTGGTTGTCGCGCATGAACCAGCGCGGGGCGTAGGCGCCGATGGGCAGGGCGGCGAAGCGCAGCGGCCCGAAGCGCTGGTGGATGAGGCGGAATTCCGGCCCCAGCCCGGTGTCGCCAGGGAACAGCAGTGGCCCGTCCGGGGACTCCAGCACGAAGCCCAGCCACAGGGTGCGGTTGGTGTCGCTGCGGGTGCGCGCCGACCAGTGCTGCACTGGCACGCCGTTGAGGGTCAGTCCGTCGCCCAGGGGCAGGGCCTGCCACCAATCGATCTCGTCGACGCGGGCGAAGCCGGTCTCGCGGATCAGCGGGCCGTTGCCCAGGCCGGTGACCACGCGGGCCAGGGGGAAGCGCTCGGCGAGGCTGCGCAGGGTGTCCAGGTCGAGGTGGTCGTAGTGGTTGTGGCTGACCAGGATCAGGTCGATGGGTGGCAACTGGTCCATGGTCAGGCCGGCGGCCTGGTGCCGGCGCGGGCCGATGAAGCTGAACGGGCTGACCCGTTCGGACCACACCGGGTCGGTGAGGATGTTCAACCCGCGGTGCTGGATCAGCAGCGTGGCGTGGTTGATGTAGGTGACGCGCAGCTCGTCGCCCTCTACGCGGGCGGGCACTTCGGGGGTGAAGGCCGGGGTGGGCTGCTCGACCCAGTCGGGGCTCTTCTCGCGGTTGAGCTGCCAGCGCATGAAGGACCAGAAGTCCTTGTGCGGCTTGGGTTCGATGTTCTGGAAACGCTGGCCGTCGAAATGATCGCTGACGGGGCCCTGGTAGGGCGTGCCGGCACAGCCGGCGAGGGTCATGAGGCTGATCAGCCAGGTGGGGCGCAACGCGCGGGGCATGGTGTCCTTACTCTTGCGGCGGGGAGGGGCACAACCTAGCATGCGCCTCCGCTCCCCTGTCCATTTCCGCTGGTAACCAGGCATGTCGCGCCCGCCCCGTCCTTCCCGCTCTGCTTCCCGTCGCCCTCAGGCCGCTCCGCGCCGGGTGGCCAAGGCGCCGCCGGTGGAGCCGCGCCTGGTGCTGCTGAACAAGCCGTTCGACGTGCTCACCCAGTTCAGCGACGACCAGGGCCGGGCGACCCTGAAGGACTTCATCGACCAGCCCGGCATCTACCCCGCCGGGCGCCTGGACCGTGACAGCGAGGGGCTGCTGTTGCTGACCAACGACGGCCGCCTGCAGGCGCGCATCGCCGACCCCAAGCACAAGCTGGCCAAGATCTACTGGGTGCAGGTGGAGGGCACGCCCGACGCGGCGCAGTTGGAGCGCCTGCGCAACGGGGTGGAGCTGAACGATGGGCCGACGCTGCCGGCCGAGGCCCGGCTGATCGAGGAGCCGGCGCTGTGGCCGCGCAACCCGCCGGTGCGCTTTCGCAAGAGCGTGCCGACGGCCTGGCTGGAGCTGGTGATCCGTGAGGGGCGTAACCGCCAGGTGCGGCGGATGACGGCGGCGGTGGGCTTGCCGACCCTGCGTCTGGTGCGGGTTCGCATCGGCCCCTTCGGCCTCGATGGCCTGGAGCCGGGGCAATGGCGCGAGGTGCCGGCGCGGCTGGACTGACACCCGCCGCAGCGCGGCGGGCCGTCGGTGGATCAGTAGTGGGACTTGATGACGTTGATGCCCTTGGTGAGCACTTCGCGCCAGGCGGCGCGCACGCCGTCATCGGCCTGCTTGTCGTGCTCGCTGATGGTGCTCAGCAGGGCGTCGACCCAGAGGTCGTAGTACTCGGGGCGGATGTCGAAGCCTTCCCGGGAGTGGCTGGCGCCCAGGGCGCGCAGCTTGGTGTCCGGCATGCCACGGGCATACATCACCAGGTTGAGGATGCCGTGGCGCAGCAGGTGCTTCTGCGCGGCCATGTCGGTGTTGGCGAACTTCGCGCGGATCATCGGTGAGCTGGCGAGGAACAGTTTGTAGAACGTGTCGAAAAAACCGGAACTGGCACAGCAGCGTCCATAGCTCTGCATGACGCGATCGGTGGCGTTCATGTGTTCTCCTGGGCAACGGTGAACGAAACCGCCCGAGCCCCCGCCATCAGGCGGTCCGGACGGATCGGGTGAGGTTGGCTACACGCCTTCGAGGCCGCCGATCACCAGCGACTTGATCACGAAGCCGAGCACGCCGAGGCCGAGGGCGAGGAACAGGATGAAGGTGCCGAACCGTCCGGCCTTGGACTTCTTGGCCAGGTCCCAGACGATGAACGCCATGAACAGCACCAGGCCGGCGATCATCGCCGTCATCATCCATTCTTCGAATTTTTCGGGGCTCATTGGTCAACCTCGTACAGCGAAACGATTCAGACCCGGCCGCGAGCGACCAGGCTTGGATGCCGTGGAGGGCGAGGGATGCGGTTAGTCGTTATACGAGCCGGCAGGCTCTTATGGGCGAAACCACGCGGGGCACAGCAAAGGCGGGGCGCATTATACGCGATGCCCGCCGTTGCGCGCTGCCACTCATTGGTTCAATTGCGCAGATGCTCCAGGGGCAGCTCGGTGCTGCTCAGCACCTGGTTGAGTACGAAGCTGGAGCGCACGCTGGTGACGCCTTCGATGCGGGTGAGCTGACCCAGCAGGAACTGCTGGTAGTGGTCCATGTCCGGTACCACCACCTTGAGCTGATAGTCCGCCTCCATGCCGGTGACCAGGCAGCACTCCAGCACCTCGGGGCATTGGCGGATCACCGACTGGAAGTGCTCGAAGCGTTCCGGGGTGTGGCGGTCCATGCCGATCAGCACGTAGGCGGTCAGGCTGAGGCCCAGCTTCTTGCGGTCCAGCAGGGCGACCTGGCGGATGATGTAGCCGTCGTCCTCCAACTGCTTCACCCGGCGCGAGCAGGGTGAGGGTGACAGGCCGATGCGCTCGGCCAGCTCCTGGTTGGAGATGCGGGCGTCGCGCTGCAATTCGGCGAGGATCTTCAGGTCGTAGCGATCGAGTTTTTCCATTTCTGGCGCCTTTTTATTTTTAATTGCTGATTGTCTTATGATTTTAGTGAATCGTTGCGCAGATGATAGTTCAGTCAGCAATTTTCGCAATCCTCTGTCGCGCCGCCCGACGTAAGATTCTTTCCAGTTTCACGGCCCGGACTCATGTCCAACCGACCCGCCCAATCAGGTGCGTCGGCGCCGCCGAATCCACCGGTTCGAGCAGGCCCCCGGGTCCGCACTGCCCAACCAGGCAGGCGACGAAAGCAGCGACACAATCGCCAGCACAGGACGAATTACCCCGCGAGGAGGCCCATGGAACGGGCCTCCTTTTTTTATGCCTGCAGTTTGGGGAGCGCGGAGAGGGGCCGCCGGCGCAGCGAAGCCGCCTAGTTGCCCTTGACCACCTCGATGGGGGCGGCGTGGACCAGCACATCGGCGCGGGGGTAGGTCTGGCGGATGGCCTCCTCCACCTGTACGCACAGCGCGTGGGCTTCGGACAGCGGCATCTCGCCGGGCAGCTCCAGGTGCAACTGCACGTACCAGTAGTGGCCTGAGACGCGGGTGCGCAGGTCATGGGCGCCAAGCACGCCGGGCACGCCACAGGCCAGTTGGTGCATGTGTTCGCCCACCTTGGGGTCGATCTCCTGGTCCATCAGCACGCCGATGGATTCGCGGGCGATGCCGATGGCGCTCCACAGGATGTAGGCAGCGATGCCCAGACCGAACAGCCCGTCCACCTGGTCCCAGCCCAGGCTGGTGAGGACCAGGGCCAGCAGGATGCTGCTGTTGAGCAGCAGGTCCGAGCGGTAGTGCAGGGAGTCGGCGCGCACCGCCGTGGAGTGGGTGATGCGGATGACGCGCCGCTGGAAGGCCAGCAGGGCCATGGTCAGCACCAGCGACAGCAGCATCACCGCAATCCCCAGCGCCTGGGCGCCTAGGGGTTGCGGGTCGCGGATCTGCTCCACCGCCTGCAGGCCCACCAGTACGGCGCTGGCGGCGATGAACAGCGCCTGGGCCAGGCCCGCCAGGGATTCCGCCTTGCCGTGGCCGAAACGGTGGTCGTCGTCCGCCGGCTTCAGGGCGAAGCGCACTGCCAGCAGGTTGAGGAGCGAGGCAGCGCTGTCCAGCAGCGAGTCGGTCAGGCCGGCCAGCAGGCTGACCGAGCCGCTCAGCCACCAGGCCACGGCCTTGGCCAACACCAGGGTGAGGGCGACCGAGAGCGAGGCAGCGGTGACCTGGCGCAGCAGGCGGGCGTGGTGTTCCAGCGCGGTCATGGCTGCTTCGGCGTGTAGTAGAGAAGGTCCAGGACCGGGGTTTCCAGGCCGAGGGCGCTCATGGCTGCGGTGACCTGGCCGCGGTGGTGGGTCCCGTGGTTGACCAGGTGGGAGAGGATCTCGGTGTGGCTGCGCTGGAAGCGGTCGCCAGCCATGTTGCGGTATTCCAGGGGCGCCAGCAGGGCCTCGTCGTCCTGCCCGGCCAGCCAGGCGCGCCACAGGCCCACGCCTTCGGCCAGCACGGCGGCCAGTCCGGCGCGGTCGGGTGCGGCCTCGGCATCCAGGCGCTCGAACGGGCGTGGCAGGTGCAGCACCCGGGCGAACCAGATGCGGTCGGCCACGGCGATGTGGTTCAGGGTGGTGTGGATGGAGCCGAAGAACAGCCCGCAATCCGCGCGATAGCGCGCCTCGTCGAGGCCCTCCAGGCTCGCCAGCAGGCGCCGGTTGGCCCACCCGTGGTAGGCCAGGAGCCGGTCGTGGTGGCTGGCGAGGGCACGCATGTCAGGCGGCCGGGGCCAGGCCATAGGCAGCCAGTTGTTCCAGGCTGCCGGTGTGGCGGATCAGGCGCGGGTCGTCCAGCGGCAGGCTGCGGCCGGTGTCCTGCTCGATGATCGCCTTCAGACGGGCGTTATCGATCTGGCCGTCGCTGCCGATGGCTTCGCGCAGACGCTCGGGGGCAACGTGGGCGGTCTCGTTGCCCGGCAGGTAGATGGCGCCGGTGGCGAAGTCCACGCCGAAGGCGATCAGGCCGGGGATCACGTAGAACAGCACACCGATGGCGTTCAGCGCGGCCACCACCGGGTCGATCTTGCCTTCGATCTGGCCACGGCGATCCGGGAAGAACAGCGTGCCGCAGGCGGTCAACTGGGTCAGCAGCGCGGCGGCGACGGCGCCGCCGATCAGGCGGGATTTCAGGCGCATAAACGGCTCCATTGAGAAAAATGGCGTCACTATACCAAGGCGTTCGGGGCAAAACCCGAAGCACACCTGAGACCACACGAAAGGGCTGGCGGTTCGCCCCTGGGGCTCCGCTGAAAACGTAGGCGATGACAGCGCAGATAGTTTTTGGCGGTGCCCTATAATCGCCGCCCTGCGTTGGAGCCACCCATGAAATCACTCCCCATCGATGCCGTACTGCCCGCCCTGCGCGAGGCACTGGCCGGTCGCCATGAGGCGGTGCTCGAAGCCCCGCCCGGCGCGGGCAAGACCACCCGCGTCCCCCTTGCCCTGCTGGACGAGCCCTGGCTCGCCGGGCAGACCATCCTCATGCTGGAGCCGCGCCGGCTGGCCGCCCGCGCCGCTGCCGAGCGTCTGGCCGCCGAGCTGGGCGAGGGCGTTGGCGAGCGGGTGGGCTACCGCATCCGCCTGGAGTCGAAGGTCGGCCCGCGCACCCGCATCGAGGTGGTGACCGAAGGCATCCTCGCCCGGCGCCTGCAGGACGACCCGGCGCTGGAGGGCGTCGGCCTGGTGATCTTCGACGAATTCCACGAGCGCAGCCTGGATGCCGATCTGGCCCTGGCGCTGACCCTCAACGGCCGCGCGCTGCTGCGCGATGAGCCGCTGAAAGTGCTGCTGATGTCCGCCACCCTGGAGGGCGAGCGCCTGTCGCGGCTGCTCGACGACGCCCCGGTGGTGCGCAGCGAAGGCCGCATGCACCCGGTGGAGGTGCGCTGGGGGCGCGCCAGCCAGCCGGGCGAGCATCTGGAGCCCCGGGTGGTGCAGACCGTGTTGCAGGCCCTGGCCGACGAGCCCGGCAGTCTGCTGGTGTTCCTCCCCGGGCAGAGCGAGATCCGCCGGGTGGCCGAGCAGCTCGGCGAGGCCCTGGCCGGGCGTGACGACATCCGCCTCTGCCCGCTGCACGGCGAGCTGGACCTGGCCGCCCAGCGCGCCGCCATCGAGCCGGCGCCGGCCGGCACGCGCAAGGTGGTGCTGGCCACCAACATCGCCGAGACCAGCCTGACCATCGACGGCGTGCGCGTGGTGGTGGACGCCGGCCTGGAACGGGTGCCGCGCTTTGACCCGTCCAGCGGCATGACCCGCCTCGACACCCAGCGCATCGCCCGCGCCTCTGCCATTCAGCGTGCCGGTCGTGCCGGCCGCCTGGAGCCTGGCGTGTGCTACCGGCTGTGGTCGGAGACCCAGCACGATCAACTGCCGGCCTATGGCACGGCGGAAATCCTCCAGGCCGACCTCACCGGCCTGGCCCTGCAACTGGCGCGCTGGGGCGTGGAGCCCGGCGAGCTGGCCTGGCTCGACCTGCCGCCGGCGGCGGCCTACGCCCAGGGCCGCGACCTGTTGCAGCGGCTGGGCGCGCTGGACGGGCAGGGCAGCCTGACCCGCCACGGCCAGGCCATGGCCGAGCTGCCGGCCCACCCGCGCATCGCCCACCTGCTGCTGCGCGGCCAGGCCCTCGGCCTGGGCGCCCTGGCGTGCGACGTGGCAGCGTTGCTGGGGGAGCGCGACATCCTCCGTGGCGGCGGTGCCGACCTGCACAGCCGCCTGGCCCTGCTGGCCGGCGAAAGCCCGGCCGCACGTGGCGCCCGGGGCGGTGTGCAACGTGCCCGGCAATTGGCCCGGCAGTTCCGCAGCTACCTGCGCGGGCAGTCCGGCGAGGCCGTGGCCGACCCCGAGCACCCGCGCTGGCTGGGCTGCCTGCTGGCCTTCGCCTACCCCGACCGCGTGGCCCAGCAGCGTCGCGCGGGCGGCGGTGAATACCGCCTGGCCAACGGCCGCGCGGCGCTGTTCACCGAGCCCGATGCGCTGATGAAGTGCCCCTGGCTGGTGATCGCCGACCTGGGCAGCCGCCAGGGGCAGCGCGAGGAGCGCATCTACCTGGCCGCCGAGCTGGACCCGCTGCTGTTCGAGGGGCCGCTGGCCGAACAGGTCGACACCCTGGACGTGCTGGACTGGGACGAGCGCGAGGGTGCGATGCGCGCCGAACGCCAGCGCCGGGTCGGCGAACTGGTGCTGGCCCGCGAGCCCCTGGCCGCGCTGGACGAAGCCGCCCGCACCCGCGCCCTGGTGGCCCTGGTGCGGCGCAAGGGCCTGGAGCTGCTGCCCTGGACCCCGGAGCTGCGCCAATGGCAGGCGCGCATCGCCCTGTTGCGCCGGCTGGACCTGGCCGAGCGCGGCAGCAGCGACTGGCCGGATGTCAGCGATGCCGCCTTGCTGGCGAGCCTGGACGACTGGCTCGGCCCCTGGCTGGGCAAGGTCAACCGCCTGGCCCATTTCGCCAACCTGGACCTGGCCGGCATCCTCACCGGCCTGCTGCCCTGGCCGTTGCCCCAACGCCTGGACGAACTGGCCCCGCGCACCCTGGCGGTGCCCTCGGGCTCGTCGATCCGCCTGGACTACAACGAGGAACCGCCGGTGCTCGCCGTGCGCCTGCAGGAGCTGTTCGGCCTGGCCGACACCCCGCGCATCGCCGGTGGCCGCCAGGTGGTGAAGCTGCACCTGCTGTCCCCGGCGCACCGCCCGGTGCAGGTCACCCAGGACCTGGCGAGCTTCTGGCGCACCACCTACGCGGACGTGAAGAAGGACCTCAAGGGGCGCTACCCCAAGCACTACTGGCCGGACGACCCGCTGGTGGCCGAGCCGACCGCCCGCGCCAAGCCCAGGCGCTGATCGGGGCGCAGCGGGTGGCAGCAGCACCCGCTCTGCGCTGTCCAGACGACCCCGGCGGGGTATGACCAACTGGGTGCCGACGACCAGCAGGCAGAGCAGGAGACGGTCCAGCGAAGTGAGGGGCAGCGGCTATGCTTCAGGGGGCCCAGGCCGCTGCGCAGCGGCCTATCGGGCCGGTCGGAGGTTGTGCTCCAGCATTCGAGGCCGAGCCGAACGGCAAGGGAATTGCAGGCTTTGCCGCTGCGTTCGTTCCCGGGAGCCGGCATGCGCAAGTTCGCTTTTTCTTTCATCCTCACGAGCCTGGCCCTGTTGCAGGACAGCCCGCTACGGGCCGATGACCCGCCACCGCTGCGGGTAATGACCGACTACTGGCCGCCCTTTCGCATGGAGGGCGAGAACGGGCGCATCACCGGTCTGGACATGGACCTGCTGGCCGAGTTGCAGCGGCGCACCGGGCTGCGCTTCGAGGTGCAGCGCGCCCCCTGGGCCCGGGGCCTGGCGGCGCTGGAGGGTGGCACTGCCGACCTGATGACCGGGCTGGCGCGCACCCCGGAGCGCGAGCGCTACATCGACTACCTGGCCCAGCCCTACTACGCCTGTGCGCCGCGCCTCTACGCCTCGCCGGAAACGGCACCGCGCATCCGCCGCTATGCGGACCTCAAGGGGCCCACCATCGGTTTCGTGCTGGAATCCGCCTATTTCGAGCCCTTCGATTCGGACCGGAACCTGGTCAAGTTCGGCGTCAACAACGAAGTGCAACTGCTGCAGATGCTCGCCCTCGGGCGCTTGCAGGTGGTGATCGGCTCTGATTGCCAGGTGGACTACGCATTGCGCGACCCACACCTGGCCGGGCGCATCCAGCGCACGGGCTACCAGCCCGACGCGCGCACCGACCTGTACATCGGCTTCTCTCGCCAGCGACCGCTGACGGCTGAGCGCCAGCGCATTGCCAAGGCGCTGGAGCAGATGCAGGCGGAGGGCTGGGTACAACGGGCGGCGGCGCGTTACCAGCCACCCCGGGAATGAAGGCTCAGTCCACCACCAGCTCGAAGTCCTGGCTGAGGTCCCAGAACGTCGCTTCCACCTTGTGCCCGTCCAGGTCACGGACGAAGCAGCCGTAGTAGGGCGCGCCGTATTCCTCGCGCGGGCCCGGCGCGCCGTCGGGGCGGGCTCCGGCAGCGACGGCGGCCTTGTAGAAGGCGTCCACCGCTTCACGGTCCGGGGCGAAGAAGCCGATGTGGGTGCCGTTGCCGACGCTGGCCGGGGCACCGTTGAAGGGGCGCTGAATCCAGAACTCCGGGTACTCGCGGCCGTAGGCCACTGCGCCGGGGTGTTCGAGGACGCGGCGACAGCCGAGGGTGGCCAGCACCCGGTCGTAGAAGGCGACGGCGCGGTCGAAGTCGTTGCTGCCCAGGGATATGTGGGAAAGGATGCTCGGGTTGCTTTCCATGGCGGGTTCTCCTTCAGGGGACCCACCGAGCCTAGCAGGCTGTGGAAAACCTGACGGGATTGCCGCTGCGGGGTCGAAAGCGCCCTCAAATGCTCATTCACCTCACCGCAAGTTGCGCTCCGGGGCTGTGTCGCCTTGCCCGTCCCGGGATATCGATAGCCTGCGAGCCGCTTTTCAGCGCTCCGCCGCCGGTTCCGCCAGGAGGCTGAACAGCCGGTACATCAAGACGCTGGCGAACAGTTGGAGGCCCGCATCGAGGCAGCCGGCCAGCAAGCTGCCGAGGGGGTCGGGGGGCTCGCCGAGCTGTTCGCCGACCCACCACTCGAAGCCCCACATCGGCCCCACCGCCAGCAGCAGGCAGCAGAAGACGGTGACGAAGTGGCCGCCGGTCATGCGGTAGCTCTCCTTCATCGCCTCCATGGGGGCGAGGCCGTTGATCACCAGGAGCAGCTCGGCAAAGGCCAGGCGGCCCATGATCCACAGGCCCGGCAGGATCATCAGCGACAGCCCGAGCATCACCAGCAACGTGGTGAAGGCCGCCAGTACCGCGTAGCTCGGCCAGCGCCACAGGGCCATGGCCCAGAGCTGCTGGCGGCGCAGGCGCAGACCGCAGTTGCGGCTGTCGACGAAGAGGATCAGTGCGCCGGTGTACATCGGGTAGAAGAACAGCCGGATCAGCAGTTGCACCGCCGCCGGCGTGGGGCCTTCGAACCACAGCGCGGCCAGTTGCTGGACCAGCGCCTCAAGGAGGATGAACGGCAGGCAGAGCAGGGCGATCTGACTGGCATGCCGGCTGAAGAAGTAGCAGGAGTCGCGCAGCAGGAGGACGGGATTCATCGACGGGCGCCAGAATTCAGGGCTGTAAACGAACTCTAGACGATGCCCGGCAACGTCTCAAAAACGCACTGGCACGCTGCTTTGGCGCTGCCGTCGACAGGCCAGCCAGAGGGCGCTCGCCAGCAGCCCGAGCTCCAGCAGGAAGGACGGGTGGAGGATGAAGTTCAGCCACCAGGGCGAGTAGCGCGCGGTGACGGTGGCCAGGGCGAAGGGCTGGTCGACCCAGGGCGCCAGCCACCAGATGTCGCCCACCACGCTGTCCAGCATCAGGTGCACGCAACCGTTGAGGCTGAACAGCACCGCCAGGGCCGGCCAGCGAGCCTGGCGGGCGCGGCTCCAGGCGAGCAGTGCCAGCGCCAGCAGGCTGAACCAGACCACCGGCCAGTGGCTCCAGTAGCGGTGGTGGTGCTGCTGGCCGCCGTCCACCAGGTGGAAATAGAGCATGTCCAGATCGGGGGCGAAGGCCCCCAGCAGGGCGGTGCCCAGCCACAGGCGCGGGCTGCAGGCGAGGGGGCGCAGGCGCTCCAGGGCGACGCCCAGCAGGTAGCCGGTGGGCAGGTGGGCGACGATCATGCGTCCAGTTCCGCCAGCAGCGTGGCGCAGTCCAGCACCCGGCCGTATTCCCCGGCGAGGTTGGCCATCGCCATGTCGTGCACCTCCTCGGCGGTGCGCAGCCGGCCGCACCAGTCGGGCTTGGCGAAGGTGTAGCAGGCGTCGCTGACCACCGTGGTGGCGAAACCCAGGCAACTGGCGCTGCGGGCCGTGGCTTCCACCGAGTTCTCGCTGGCGACGCCGACCACCACCACTGCGCGCAGCCCGCGCACATGCAGCCAGCGCTCCAATTGGCTGTGGGCAAAGGCATCGGTGACGTTCTTTTCCAGCACGGCTTCCTCCGCGCGGGGCTCGAAGGCGTCCTGGAAGCGCGCGCCGTCCTGGCCCGGTGCAAACACCGAGGCGGGGTCGCGGGACATGTGGCGGATGTGCACCAGTGGCCAACCGCGTTGGCGCCACAGGGCCAGGAGCTCGGCCATGCGGGTTTCGGCCTCAGGGTGGTTGCGGGGCGTGGCGACCCGCTGGATACCGCGTTGCTGGTCGATGATGAGCAGGGCTGCCGGGGTGTGCATGTGCGTGCCGTCCTTTGCGTGGCGAGAGGGGCGATTCTGCCCGCGCCCGTGGGCGCCGTCAGCCCCCGGTGTACAGATTGGGGCCAACTCGGCAGGCGCGAGGGCACCGTGGGCTGGCATACTGCCGCCCTTGCCGCTGTTCACCGCTCCCGAGGTTCCCCGTGAAGAAGATCGCCCTGTTCGCCGATGTGCAGAACCTCTACTACACGGTGCGCCATGTCTACGGTTGCCACTTCAACTACAGCGCGTTGTGGCGCAGCCTGTCGGAGCAGGGCTGCCTGGTGGAGGCCACCGCCTACGCCATCGACCGGGGCGACCCGCGCCAGCGGCAGTTCCAGCAGATCCTCCGCAATCTGGGCTTCCAGGTCCGGCTCAAGCCGTTCATCCAGCGCGCCGACGGTTCGGCCAAGGGCGACTGGGACGTGGGCATCACCATCGACGTGCTGGACGCCTGCGACAGGGCGGACTGCATCGTGCTCGCCTCCGGCGATGGCGACTTCGACCTGTTGCTGGAGCGTGTCCGCAGTCGCGGCCTGGAGGCCATCGCCTATGGCGTGCCCGGCCTCACCGCGCAGTCACTGGTGCGTGCCGCCAGTCATTACGTGCCGATCGACGGCGATTTGCTGCTGCGCTGAGCCTCCGTCGCCTTGCGCCGGACCGGTTCGGCGCGGGGGGCCTGCACCTGCAGGGGCGCGGGGATGCGCTGCTCGAAAGGGGTGGAGAGGATCAGCGAGGTCTTGCTGGCGCCGTACTGGCTGAGGTGGTCGAGCAGGTCCTGCAGCTCCGGCATCGAGGCCACGGCGGCCTTCATCAGCACGCAGGCATCCCCGGTGATGCGGTGGCACAGGGCGATCTGCGGGATGCGCGCCAGGGCTTCGAGGGTGCGCTTGGAGTCGTGGTCGGTCAGGCGCAGCTCGATGACGCACTCGATGGGCAGGCCGATCTTCGCCAGATCCACCGAGGCGTGGTAGCCGGTGATCACCCCGGCGCTTTCCAGCTTGGCCACCCGGTCCGCGACGGCGGGGGCGGAGAGATTCACCCGCCGGCCCAGCTCGGCGAAGGTGGCGCGGCCGTTCTCCATCAGGGCGGCGAGCAGCAGGCGGTCGTACTTGTCCATGAGGGCTCCGGGTGCTTCTGTGGAAAACAAGGTTGGTTCGTGTAATTGCCTTTTTTTCAAAGGCTCATGCCCATAACAAGAAGGTTTTTATTCTTATTGAGGCAGTGGAGCCTTGCATAGAATAGTTGACCCTGTCACCGGAACGACGAGTCCTGCCATGTCTTCGCGCGCATCGCCGCTGTTGCTGATCGCCTCCTTCTTCGCCCTCTACGTCATCTGGGGCTCCACCTACCTGGCCATCCGCATCGGCGTGGAATCCTGGCCGCCGCTGCTGATGGCCGGCGTGCGCTTCGTCATCGCCGGCGGGCTGCTGTTCGCCTGGCTGCGCTGGCGCGGTGCGCCGATGCCGAGCCGGCGCGAGTGGAAGGCCGGTGCAGTGATCGGTGTGCTGCTGCTGAGCTGCGGTAACGGTGGCGTGACCCTGGCCGAGCACCTGGGCGTGGCCTCCGGCGTGGCGGCGCTGGCGGTGGCGACGGTGCCGCTGTTCGCCCTGGTGTTCGGGCTGATCTGGGGCCAGCGCACCAGTGGCCTGGAATGGGCTGGCATCGCCCTGGGCCTGGTGGGCATCGCCCTGCTCAACCTGGGGTCCAACCTGCAGGCGAGCCCTCTGGGGGCTGCGCTGATCCTCTTCGCGGCGGCCAGTTGGTCTTTCGGTTCGATGTGGAGCAAGCAACTGCCGCTGCCCGCCGGCCCCATGGCCAGCGCGGTGGAGATGCTCGCCGGTGGCGTCGTCCTGCTGCTGGGCAGCGCGCTGAGCGGCGAGCGCATGACCAGCCTGCCCACGCCGGCCGGCTGGGGGGCACTGGCTTACCTGGTGGTGTTCGGCTCGATCATCGCCTTCAGCGCCTACCTCTACCTGCTCAAGCACGTGCGCCCGGCTGCGGCCACCAGCTACGCCTACGTCAACCCGGTGGTGGCGGTGCTGCTGGGGGTGAGCTTCGCCGGCGAGCACATCGGCGCTGAGGAGGGGCTGGCGATGCTGGTGATCATCAGCGCGGTGGTGCTCATCGGCCTGCCCCAGTGGCGTCCGTCCCGCGCCAGCGCCCGGGCCTGAGTGCTGCGGCACGCCGGGCGCCAGCCCAGCGTGCCGGCGAGGCCGCAAGGCCCTAGAATGTCGGCTTTCCATCCTGCCGGCTGTTTTCCATGACCTTTGCATCCCTTGGCCTGATCGAACCCCTGCTGCGCGCCCTCGACGGGCTCGGTTACCAGACCCCCTCACCGGTCCAGGCCGAGGCGATACCCGCCGTGCTCAAGGGGCGCGACCTGATGGCCGCGGCCCAGACCGGCACTGGCAAGACCGCCGGCTTCGCCTTGCCGCTGCTGCAGAAGCTCACCCAGGAAGGCCCCCAGGTGGCGGCCAACTCGGTGCGCGCCCTGGTGCTGGTGCCCACCCGCGAACTGGCCGAGCAGGTCCACCAGAGCCTCCAGGCCTACGGCCAGCATCTGCCCCTGCGCACCTACGCGGTGTACGGCGGGGTCAGCATCAACCCGCAGATGATGAAGCTGCGCAAGGGCATCGACCTGCTGGTGGCCACCCCGGGCCGCCTGCTCGACCTGTACCGGCAGAACGCGGTGAAGTTCAGCCAGTTGCAGGCGCTGGTGCTGGACGAGGCCGATCGTATGCTCGACCTGGGCTTCGCCCGTGAGCTGGACGAACTCTTCGTCGCCCTGCCGCGCCGCCGGCAGACCCTGCTGTTCTCCGCGACCTTCTCCGATGCCATCCGCCAGATGGCCCGCCACCTGCTGCGTGACCCGCTGAGCATCGAGGTCAGCCCGCGCAACGCGGCGGCCCGCAGCGTGCGCCAGTGGCTGGTGCCGGTGGACAAGAAGCGCAAGACCGAACTCTTTCTGCACCTGCTGGAGCAGCACCGCTGGCGCCAGGTGCTGGTGTTCGCCAAGACCCGCAAGGGTGTCGACCAGTTGGTGGAGGTGCTGCACGCGCGCGGCATCGCCGCCGACTCGATCCATGGCGACAAGCCCCAGCCCTCGCGCCTGCGGGCTCTGGAGCGGTTCAAGGCCGGGGAGGTGGACGTGCTGGTGGCCACCGACGTGGCGGCCCGTGGCCTGGATATCCACGACCTGCCCCAGGTGGTGAACCTGGACCTGCCCATCGTCGCCGAGGACTACGTCCACCGCATCGGCCGTACCGGGCGTGCCGGGGCCACCGGTGAGGCGGTGTCGCTGGTGTGCGCCGACGAGGTGGAGCTGCTCTCGGCCATCGAGGTGCTGATCCGCCAGACCCTGGAGCGCCGCGAGGAGCCGGGTTTCGAGCCGGACCACCGGGTGCCGGTCACCGACGCCAGCGGCGCCATCCTGAAGAAGCCGAAGAAACCCAAGAAGCCCAAGGAGCCGGCGGCCGGTGGCAAGCCTGCGCGCCTGGGCAACTGGATCGACAGCGAGAAGCCCAAGGTCAAGGCGGTGCGCAAGAGTCCCGGCTTCTCCCGTGGCAAGAAGGGCTGACCCGCTTTGGCGCGCCCCGGTTCGCCGGGGCTGGCGTTATTGCCAATTGGAATTTGCGCGCGCCGCTCAATAACCGATCAACCTGCTCCAGCCCCCGCCGCGCTTGGCCCCGCTAGGCCTTTCCACGAGTTATCCACAATCCGTTCCACAGAAAATGGGGGCAGAAAACCCACCCTGCGGCATCCCGCCGCTCTGGCTCGCGGCCTCGAAACGCAGCGCTGGGTATTGCCTTTTCCCGCGTCTGATGGCAGGCACCAGTTCGTCGCCAATCCCTTGGGAAATTTCCCTTTTTCGTGCGCTGTACGAATTCTGCTCGCTGGCTCAAAAGCCAGTATTCATGGGGCTTTAAGGCGGTTCTCTACGAGTTGTCCACAGGCTCCTCCACAGTTTTTGTGGGCAGCTTCGGGCTTGCCTGGAGCCGGTTGATCTGGTAGCCGGCAGGTGGTTTCGATGTTTCGGATTTGTACGAAAAATGATCAGTTCGAGCGGGGGCCGGTCCCTGCTGGGGTCGAGGCCGGCATCCACCCGCTGTCCACATGGTTATCCACAGGTTCTGTGAATAGTCGGGGTCAGGCTTCGCCACCTTTGCTGGCACGCAGGGCGGCGGCCTGGCGCTTGTAGCGGGCCACTTCGGTGACGTCGTAGATGACGATGCACAGGTGATCCACCTGGCCGTTGGCGCCCCCCAGGGGGAGCAGGGTGACGTTCTGGTACATGAAGGCTTCCTCGCCGGTGATCGGCTGGTAGTTGTCGAAGCGCATCAGGTACGGGCGTTGCTCCCACAGGCTGAAGGCCCGGGTGCCCAGTTGCACCACGCTGTCCACCTTGCGTCGCAACCAGGCTTCGTCGATCTCGGCGAACAGCTCGAACAGCGGCTTGCCGTGGACCTCGTCGGGGCCGAGGCCGGAGTGGTTCTCCATGAAGCTGTTCCACACCTCGACGCGGTACTGGCGATCCACCACCACCACGCCGACGTCGATGCATTGGACGATGTCCAGCAGCCAGTGGATTTCCTTGATATCGATCTGTGCTGGCATGGGTCAGTCCATCAGGTAGCGGATCTTGTGGGTGAGGCGCGGAATGGCCTCTTCGGTGAACAGCACCAGCAGGTCGAAGTGGATGTCGTGGCCCTCCAGGCTGTAGCTGATCTCCACCGCCAGGGTTTTCTTCCAGCGACTGCGGTTGAGCTGGATCAGCCGCTCGATGGAGGCGTGCTGGCCCAGCAGCTGCGGGTGGCCCTGGGAGAAACGCACGTCGATCTGCTCGGCGATGCCCGCCAGGCAGGCGCCGATGAGGATACTGGCGAGGTCCAGCAGCATCTCCGAGGTTTCGTTGTCGTCCGCCGGCTGCCAGCGCAGCAGGCGCGCCATGTCGGCGATCTCCGAGTCGTGGAACAACAGCAGTGCCTCGCCAGCGATGGCATCGCCGATGAAGCCCTGGCACACCGCGCTCAGGCGCTCGCCGCGCTGGGCATCGGCCAGGGTCATGTGCAGTTCGCTGACTTCGAAGATGTTCACGTTGGGCACCGGCAGTTGCACGAACACACCGAGTACCTTGGCCAGCAGCGCGGCGGCGCGGCCCATGGCGACGTTGGTCACCTCGCGCAGGGCGTCGCGGAAGTTGACCTTCAGCGACAGCTCCTCGCGGGGCGGCAGGTCCACCGGCGGGGCGTCGTCGGCCGGCGGGCGCATCAGCCCCAGGCGCAGCAGGGTGGCGCGCAGTTCGTCGGGGTCGGCAGGCTTCTTGATGAAGGCCAGCGCACCGAGCTCCATCACCCGGCGCTGGGCTTCGTCCTGAATATCGCCGGACACCACCACCACGCGGGCCTTGAGGCCCTCGGCGCGGATCTGGGCGAGTACCTGGTAGCCGTCCATCACCGGCATCGTCAGGTCGAGCAGCACCACCAGGCCAAGGCCCTGGCGGATTGCGGCCATGGCTTCTTCCCCGTGGTTGGCCTGGGTGATGGACACCGGCCATTCCGGGGGCAGCGCGCGGATCAGTTGCTTGCGCGCCATCATCGAGTCGTCGCAGACGAGAAGGGGGATCACTGAGCGGTTCCGCCGTGGACTGCTGGGAGGTGAAAACAAGCATAGACGCTGTGACGAGCGCCCCGGAAGCCGTCTTGTACCTTCCGTGTGGGGTGTTCTTCAGCGCGCGTCGAGGGGGCGCACCATGAAGCGGTGGGCGGGGATGCCGGGCACGCCGGACGGGCGCTCCAGCATCACCCGAAAGCCCAGGCGCTCGTACAGTGCCTGGGCGCGTGGGTTGGCGGCGGAAACATCCAGCGCCGCGCGGTGGTGGCCCTCCAGACGGCCCAGGTGCAGCAGGTGATCAATCAGTTGGCAGCCGATGCCCTGGCCGGCCAGGTCCTCGGCCACGCCAATGTGGGTGAGGTAGCAGGCATCGCGCGGTGGCGGCTGGATCACCTGCTCCAGTTGCAGGCCCCGACGGATCACCGCTGGGGCGCCGAGGTGGTAGAAGCCGAGGATCTGGCCCAGCGCCGCCAGGCTGTTGGCCAGGTTGCGGGCACCGCTGAAGGTCGCGCCGGTGGCGACGATGCGCCCGTCCAGCTCGCCGACCCAGTGCACGTCATGGCCGAACTCGCCGGCCGGGCGGGCCAGCGTCCAGCGCAGGAAGTCGAGCGCGTGGCGTTTGCCACGGCTGAAGGCGTAGTCGAAGGCAGCCGGGCCGGAGCGGTAGACCAGCGGGGCGATGGCGGGGGCATCAGCGGCGACGGCGGGGCGGAAGGTCAACGGCATGGTGACTTCGACTGCGCGGGGGAGAGGCGAAATCTAGCACGATGGTCCCGTTTTCCAAGTGGCCGTTACGTCGGCGCGTCGATCCCCAGCCAGTCCAGCATGCCGAGGCCAGCACGTCGGCCACTGGCGAAGCAGGCGGTGAGCAGGTAGCCGCCCGTGGGGGCCTCCCAGTCGAGCATCTCCCCGGCGCAGAAGACCCCGGGCACATCCTTCAGCATCAGGCCCTCGGTCAGCGCCTCGAACGGCACGCCGCCGGCGGAGCTGATGGACTCATCCAGCGGGCGTGGGCGCACCAGGGTGAGGGGCAGGCGCTTGATCACGGCGGCCAGTCGCGCCGGGTCCTGGAAATCCGCCTGGCTGGACAGCTCCCGCAGCAGGCCGGCACGGGCGCCATCCAGGCCCAACTGGCTGTGCAGGTGCTTGGCCATGGAGCGTGAACCCCGGGGACGGGCGAGGGCGGCGCGGACTTTTTCCACAGGCTGGTTGGGCAGCAGGTCGAGGTACACCGTGGCCAGGCCATCCCGGTTGATGCGTTCGCGGATCGCGGCAGACAGCGCATAGACCAGGCTGCCCTCGACGCCCTGCTCGGTCAGCACGAATTCGCCCTGGCGCGGCGGCGCGTCATCCAGGGCCATGGCTACCGGCTTGATCGGTGCGCCGGCGAACTTCTCCTTCAGCAGCGCGCTCCAGCCCGCCACCTCGAAACCACAATTGCTCGGCTGCAGGCGCCGCACCGGCACGCCACGGGCTTCCAGCAGCGGCACCCAGGCTCCGTCCGACCCCAGCCGTGCCCAACTGCCGCCCCCCAGGGCCAGCAGGCAGGCGCTGGCCTCGACGCGGACTTCCCCGTCCGGCGTGGCCAGGCGCAGCGCACCGCCCTCGGCCCAGCCGAGCCAGCGGTGCCGGGTGCGGACCTGCACCCCCAGCTCGCGCAGTCGCTTGAGCCAGGCCCGCAGCAGCGGCGCGGCCTTCATGTCCGTGGGGAACACCCGCCCGGACGTCCCGACGAAGGTGTCGATCCCCAGGCCATGGATCCACCCCCGCAACGCCTCGGCATCGAACCCGTCCAGCAGGGCGGCCATTTCGTCCCGTCGCTCGCCATAACGGCCCAGGAAGGGGGCCAGCGGCTCGGAGTGGGTGATGTTCATCCCGCCAACACCGGCCAATAGGAACTTGCGCCCCACCGAGGGCATGGCGTCGTAGAGATCGACACGTACACCGGCACGGGCCAGGACTTCAGCGGCCATCAGGCCGGCAGGGCCGCCGCCGACAACGGCGACGCAGGGGAGGGGCTGGGTCATGAAAGGCAGGGGGCTGGCTGGAATGGCGCGCATTCTAGCAGGGGTGATGGCTGGGGCGGTGGGGAGGGATGTCAGGGGCTAGTTCGAACAGCCCAGCGCGTTTTCTTCGTCACAGTTCAATACTTGAAACAAGGGGGTGAGATTGATGGTTATATCTTTCACGCACTCGATGTGTGCTTCTTTGTTTGGTTTTAGCTTTGGTTGCGGGGACGGTAATGTCCGATCTTTCTGTGTCGTGTTTGTTGTGGGTGTGGCAATAATATTTTTGTAAATATTGAGCCTGATGAGTTTGCTTCGAGCTTCGCCTTGTTAGATGTTGGCAGTTACTTCGTCTAGAAATTTTATCCTGTCGTAATTAAGTTTTGTTGTGCAGTTGTCTAGCGTTGTTTGATAGGCCTCTGCCGTCTCCTCTATTTGAAAAGCCTCAAGCTTGCAATCTGCATCGCGTAGTCTCAACCACGCTCGTTGCGCGGTTTTCAGTGTCTCGGTGTACTGTGTTGAAAGTTTGGGATGATTGATATATTGGATTTTTATTTTCCCGAAAGTGTTTTTGTACGTTAGATTCAGGAGGGTGTCGGATTTGTCTTTTCTATATTTTGCGCATTGCGCGACCTGCTGAGAGATTTTAATTTCTGTGCATGGATTTTCAGTGGCTTGCCCAAGCAGTGGCAGTACCAGAATTAATAGCGCGATTGAGGTTTTTTCTTTTGTGTTCATGGTTGGTCTGGTCTGAGTGGGGTTTATTGTTGTGTCTTGCAGTCAGCTCTTCTTTTGGCGCGTAAGGGAATTTTTGCTGACCTTCCAGTGTTCTCCATGTCTTCTATGTATTCGTGATAGAAGTGACATGCGGTGTCTTTCATGCCTAACTCCCAATAACCATCAGCAAGATTTATTTTGGTGACTATTCGATCCGGGAGTCCTTGGCAGCGCGCCGGATGAACGCACCTGAAAAATACTCGCGTCCTGCAAATACTTATAACCACTATCGAATATGACTAAAGATCACTTGGCTATTTATCTTGGTCCGCAAGATATTTTTTGATGGCGCCTGCGTTCTTATAAGCGCAGTGGGTTGCTTTTTTTGTCTCTAGATAGATGCCCTCATAGCAGCTTTGGAGTTTTGGGTCCTGAGGGTCGCTAGGAAAGAAAATGAGTGACAATGTGTCTCCCTCCGAAATGATAGGTATCGCTAATGTTGAATATAAAACGCCATTGAAGTGATTGCTTGAAATGGGGCTTCTAGTTAGAACGTACATTGTTTTCCCAGCTCTGCTGGGTGTTTTCCAATCGTAAAGGAATACTGAGGTAATTTCTTCGCCCTCAATCTTCCAAATGTATTTAAGGTCGGCCTTTAGGGGGTGGACTTGGACGTAAAAAATTTCGCCTGCTGCTATGTGTGCTTCTGAAATGCTGTTTTTGAAATTGCTCTTCAAAAAATATACGATCATTTTTTTGTTGTCTTCAGATACCACTACCGGAGGGTGAAGCTCTCCGATGTAACGTGGGGCGGGTGCAGTCGCAGTTAGTGCTAGCGCTTTGTTTGTTAAGGTTAAGGATAGAGTTAGTATGCGGAATAGTGTCTTTAGATGTATTTTCATCCGTAAGTGTTTTCGAGGTTATTGGTAAGTATGCGGAGCCAAAATTTTTTAGCTTTCGATTTTAATGGTGGGTAGTGCTGGTTTGAAGATGTTGTTGTTATTGCTAAAAATTAATTTTCCTTAAGTAACGCTCTGCAGCTTTCGTGGAAAGCTCTTTCTGAAAAAGCAATGCCATAATAAGTTGGGGTGTTATGCATTTTTTCTCAAATATCCACCTATTTGGGTCGGTGCTTTCTAGTTCATTAACTATTACGCTAATTGGGTCGCCTGCAATGCTTGATAGGCATGAGCCATAATATTCTTTGAACGAATTTCTCGCGAGATCATTGCTTTCTAGCAACTCTTTGTAATTAATTGATTTTATCGGCACAGGTGGGCTTTTAAAGAAAACGCCCCTTACAGCTAATTCTCCAGAAAATGCTATCGTTTCTTCGCGAGAAATATCGAGGGTGTCACTTAAAAGATTTATGAAAATTTTCCGATCAACACAAATTGCCGTATCAGGGCTGCAGAAGTAAAAATTCAATAAAAGATGCTCATTTGCAATTGCTGCGCCACGAAATACTTTCAGCCCTCCCTTGTTGTGAACAGATTTATTTGGGATTAGTTCGTTGTTGTGGCTTTTGCGTATTCCATTAATTTTTATGTCAAGCTCGTAGAAGTCTTGTCCTGTGTCTATTAAGTTTGCTTCTATTATTTTATTTTCTAGTCTGGATTTTATGGATAGTTCTTCTTCTGCATGACTGTTCAGGGTGAGGGTGGCAACTACAAATATAAAAATTAATCGCTTAATTAAGTGTTCTCTCTTCATCCTATGTTTTCTTGAATTGATCGCTGTCATTAATGGCTGTCATTGGTGGAGAGCTATTGCTTTTTCAAGGTCTTAATTAAAAATTACAATATGTCGGATATTTTTATCCAGGGCTGGTTTTTTGATTGTATCTTGTTGGGGGTTATGGTGAGCGCTCGTAAACTCTTTGGGGTATGGTTTTTTCTCTTTTCTCAGTTGACATGAGAATTCTGTATTTTCTATAGCTCTCACGTGCTTCTTTGAATTTTTTTGCACTCCAGTAAGTGTCGGCTAAATTCAGCCATGCGGCCGTTCTCTCTGGTCTTTCTTCTAATATTTTTCTTAGAAAGTTAATGGCAGTTTCTGGTTGGCCTGAAAGCTGTAAAAAAGAAGCATATTTCTCTATGAAGTCACATATTTCATTGCCGCTAGCTGAATTTTCTATCCAGTGCATGGGCATATTTTCTGCGTAGGGCTTCATTATTGTTATCGCACCCTGTTTGTCACCCTTCTGATATAGGTTTTGGGCTATCTCATGAGTTATTTTAAGCGTTTCAAGAAAATTTTCTTTGTAGCTTCTGGTGTGTGCTTCTTGTAAAGAATATATATCTGTAAATGTAACTCCTAAGCCGCATATTCCAAATGTGTCAACTTCTATGAATATGGTTGATTTGCTTCTTTTTTCTAGGGTTATGGGTGGGGTATTGGATGAGGCTTCCTCATAGCTAAAATATGATGACTTGAACGGATAGAGTTTGCCTTTAATTGCTTTTCCAGTGTCTTTGAGTTTAGCCATGATTATGCAGTTTCCTGCAGTGGCACCTCCTGCAGGTCGGCCTCCCGCTATTGCGAGTAGCGTATATGTGTTTTCGGTTTTTGATAAGCTTATTATGCCTTGATTTGACTCGTACAAATTTATGGATGTGTGTGCGAGTGAGGTGTTTGTGTAGGCTATTATTATAAGGGTGATAATTTTTTTAATAATTTTCTTCATTTTTTAGAAGCTCCTGAGCTTTGAGATTTTCGGATATGAATCTCTCGGCTACACCTTCCTGCTGAGCGATTGAGTTTTTGGAGAAATAAAATAGTTGGCCAGCCTTCTCGC
This sequence comes from Pseudomonas sp. ENNP23, assembly GCF_001728945.1. NCBI lineage: Bacteria > Pseudomonadati > Pseudomonadota > Gammaproteobacteria > Pseudomonadales > Pseudomonadaceae > Pseudomonas > Pseudomonas sp. ENNP23. Next base: position 2,951 of record NZ_LYSP01000013.1, on the reverse strand, counting down.
CTTCTAGAATTCGTCGTCCTCTTTCTTTGTAAATGGCATCTATTAGAGTTGAATCATAGGTTTTTGTCTCTTCGTGGGGGATGGTTAGTGAGTTTATGGCATTTATTATTATCGATGAGCCAGGGCCCTGCTGGACAGCAGTAGACCAAACTACGTCGTTCATAGTGTGTGAGTGATACCTTAAATCTATCTGTGTGGTATTGAGTACTTTCTCTATTTGAATGTCATAATGAGTGATTTTTATGAATTCGTGCTCAACGCTTTTGAATTCACTTGGGTAAAGATTAACTAGGTTTTTCCATTTTTGTGTAAAAATCTCTGACCCTGGTGTAAGTCCTTCAAATTCTGATGACCAAGGGAACTGAGACCAGTTAATAAATTTTTTTACAGTCCCGCCGACAATTGCACTGCCATCGGTGAGAGTAACTTTGCTAGTCATTTGATAAGAGCCATAAGAGACGCCCCCAGCATCTCCAATACCACCTGAAACAGTTTGTGAGCCTCTGCCTCCTGTTTCGTAGGAACTGGATAGTCCGCCTAGGTCATAGTCCCTTCTCTTTCTCCTGTTCACTTTATTGAAGTTCCCAACTATTCCTGGCGCTTGAAAATGCCAAGCCTTCCCATCGTCACTAATCCCATGCTTGCCCGCCATCTCCGCCCACCAACAAAGTTCCTTGATGCGCTCCTTCTCACTTGCCCAATTGAGATTCGGATCAATACCCGGGAGATGCCCCATCAGGGGATCCAGTTCGTCCCATTTATCGGGTTTCCAGTACCACTCGCTTTCATAGTGAGTCACCAGTTGTGCGATGGATTGGGCGTGCCAGGGTTTTGCCAGGGCGGGGCCTATTTCCTGGGCGGTCAGCAGGCCCTTGGCGCCGCCGGGACGAATGATGTCGTACAGGCGCGCCTTGATCGGGCCCTGGTCTTCCTGGCTGACCAGGGCGCGGTAGTTGGCGCTTTCTTCGTTGGTAAGCCGGCGCCAGGCTTCGTAGAAGTAGGTGGCTTTGCCAACGGGACTGCCGGTTTCCTGGATGAAGTCGTAGCCCTCCCACTCCCAGGGGCTGTGGCGGGTGGTGATGAGGTCCTGCTCGGCCAGCCAGCCGCTGATGGGGTTGCCGTTGTTGTCGGCGAGCAGGTTGTCCAGCCGCCACCAACGGGTCGTGGTGGGCGTGGCAGTGCCGGGTAAGGGGGTGTTCTCTTGCAGCTTGCTGTCGGCTGAGAGTCCGTCCAGCAGGCTTTGCGGGATGATCAGGTCGACGCCCACGGTCGTTCCGGCGTCGCTGATCTTCGGGGGATTGCTGGCGTTGATGTCGTCGCGGTGGGGGATGAGTTTGCTCGCGTTCTTGTGGACCTTGAGCAAGGTCTTCTGCTCATCGGGAAGGCCGGCAGCCCAGGCTTGGCTTTTGGCGATGAAGGCCGGTACGTCTTCGCAACTGAACACTTCCAGGTGCAGCAGCCGTTGTGGACTGCGGTCGTTTTCGTTCTGGTAGTGGCCCAGGTGCCCGATCAGTTCGCCAGCCTTGATCGGGTGGGGCGTCGGCAGGACGTACACCTTGTCCAGCTTGGGCGCCGAGCGCGTGCTTTCAAGCGAGCCGAGATGCACGAAGCCCTGGATGTTCCCTGCGCTGTCGGGCGAGAGGGGGGCTATGTCCTTGCCATCCACGATTTCTTTCAGCTTGCAGTAGGTTCCCGTCGAGGACTCCAGGCGGAATGTCGCACCCAGGGGCAGTACGCCGACGATGGGGTCATCACGGCGACCGTTGCCGTTCTTGCGTACGTTGAGCCCTTTTTCCGGCGCCAAGGTGGGCTCCTGGTCGTTAGCCCGCTCGCCGACCAGAAAGATGCCGGCCTCGGCTGTCTGCTCCATCTCCCCGGGGAAGACCCACATGTTCTCCGTGATCGCCACGGCGGGCAGGGTGCGGCCTTCCACGACCGCCAGGAGCCTGTACCACCCACTGTGGATGGGGTGGGCGTCGCCGACCCTGACCTTGCTGCCCTTGGGGATCAGCGCGACGACCCGGCCGGTGCGTGGCTCGGCCCTGATGCGCAGCCCCTTTACAGGGTCCGTGGCCTTGTCCGCCTTCACCTTGTAGAGGGTTTCCCCCATGAAGGCTGGAGGGTTTGGGGCGTTTGTGCCGGTGTAGCCCTCCCAGTTCAGCAGGTGCATGTAGAGGCTGAAGAAGGTCAGGGACGGCGGCGGTTCGGGGGCCGTGCCGGCTGCTGTCGGTTTTGCCGGCGCTTCCAGGTGATGCTTGACCAGCACGAAGCTTCGGGAAAAGACCGCATTGAAGGATGCGCCAGCGGAGGTGAAGTACTGGCTTTCTGGGTGGCGCGTGTCGATCCGGTAGGCGATCACTTCGCCGTCGGCGATGCAGCACACCTGGGATTGATCGAATACCGCCTCGGTCTCGCCATCGAAGTGAACCCCACCGTGCCATTGGCCGTTCGCGCCGACCGGGTAATAGCCGCCACTTGCCTGGGCCATTGCCGTCAGGTGTTGGATGGGGTCGAGTTTCCCGGCCTTGGGCTTGAAGGGAAAACTCCAGTTCTTGACCTTCGTTGTGTCGCTCATGTCTACCGGTCCTTGAGTCATTGCGTCCTGAGCGCTCAGCTCGAGAAGTTGAACATCCGTTTTGGCTGCTGGGGCTCTGTGGGTGTGTTCTGCAGGGCTTTCTCCAGCTCACTGCCTGCCTTGGCTCGATCCGCCTTGCCCGGCAGCACCGGTGGCTTGATGCCGATACCCGAGCCCTTGCCCGGTGCCCCGCCGGCGTTGAGCTTGGCCAGCGGGCCGCTGACGGTGACGCCGCCGGGGTCGAGCTTGATGAAGCTGCCGCCGGCCTGGAGGGTCAGTTCCATGCCGGCTTCGATCACCAGCTTCTGCCCGGCCTTGAGGTGGATTTCCTGCCCGGCTTCCACGAGCCGGTTGCTGCCGATGCGGATGTGCTGCT
>NZ_LYSP01000012.1:0-116413 GCF_001728945.1 Pseudomonas sp. ENNP23 | reverse complement strand
TTTTTTTACGTTCCGGGCTTCCCATGCTGCAGCCGAAACCCGGCGGGGACGGATCCTCGCCCTCAGGGACGCTGCGGGTGCACCGACTGGCCGAACTGATTGCCCATGCGCACGGACGTCGCCGCCGGCGTGGCCAGGCCCATCTGGCCGGGCGCGCTGCGTTCCAGGGGTGAACGCTGCATCGCGGCATTGCGCCGGGCGGCCTCTTCGCCTTCGGGGTTGGCCAGCCTTTCGGTCAGGCATTCGTAGGACAGCGCCTTGTAGCCGTTGACTTCCACGTCCACGCAGTCGCCGTTGCGTGGGGCGTCCTCGGCCAGTGCCGGGGCGGCGACCAGCAGGGCCAGGGTGCAGAACAGGGTACGCATGTGAACCTCCGGAAAAGGGGCATGCCAGCGACTCTACGCAATTCCTCGGGCCGCGCCAGCGATGGTTTTCTTGCAGACCCGATCACACAAATGACATGAACGCTCGTCAGCATGGACAGCCAATCGGGACGACAGTGCCCGGACGTTCAGTGCGGGTCGTTCACCCTATGTCTAACCGGGTCATGGCCGGGGTTTGCCTGCTGGTGACGTGCTGGATGCTGTTGGTCAGCACCTGGTGCCGGGCCGAGGCGCCGGAGCGCCAGGTGGACTTCGACATCCCAGCCCAGCCGTTGGCTGCGGCGCTGGATCGCTACGGCACCGCCACCGGCCTGGCCGTGCTGGTGGACCGCGAGCTGACACGGGGGCGCCGCTCGGCACCGCTGAGGGGGTGTCATGGCCTTCGCCAGGGACTGGAGCGGCTGCTGGCAGGTACCGGGCTGATGGCACTGCACGTCGGGAGCGACGGCTTCACCCTGGCGCCGGCCCGCCTGGCGTCGACGACTGCGTCACGCACGGCCCAGGCCCCGCGCGGCGTGGGCAGCTTCGCCCGGGTGCTGCAGACGGCCCTTGGCCGGGCACTGTGTGCCGAGCCGTTGACCCGGCCCGGCGGCTACCGCGCCGCGCTGCAACTGTGGATCGGCCGGGGAGGGCGGGTCGAGCACAGCCGCCTGCTGGCCAGTACCGGTGACCTGATGCGTGATGCGGCGCTGGTGGAACGCCTGAGGGACATGAGGACAGACAGGGCGCCGCCTTCGTCGCTGCCGCAGCCGATCACGGTGCTGGTGGTGCCGGAGTCGGCCGCCGGCATGGAGTGCGAGACGTGGATGAACGCGGCGGGAACATGAATGACAAGGCCCCCGGCCGGCTGCTGCGGGTCTTCCTGGCCTCGTATGAGCAGTTCCGGGTGCGCCTGCGTCGCCGCCTGGGGTCCGACGACCTGGCTGGCGACGTGCTCCACGAAACCTACCTGCGGGTCGGGCGCATGGATGAGCCCGAGGACCTGCAGCGCCCCGACGCCTACCTCTACCGCATGGCGCTCAACGTGGCTGCCGACCGCCGTGCCCAGGATGCACGGCTACTGACCGGTGCCGAGGTGCAGGCGCTGCTGGAAAGCGTCGAAGAGCCCCGCGACCCGGCGGTGATCGTCGGCGGCCAGGTGGAAGTCCTCGCCCTGGTCGAGGCGCTGGCCGAGCTCAGCCCGCGCCGTCGGCAGATTCTGGTGGCCTCGCGGATGGAGGAGGTCCCGCACCAGGAACTGGCGCGGCGCTTCAACATCTCCACCCGCACGGTGGAGAAGGAACTCAAGGCTGCCCTGGGTCATTGCGCCGGTCGGCTGGAAAGAAAAGTGGTACAGCGGTTCGGTCCCGGTGCCGGAAAACAGTCCTAGGAACAGGCACGCGCCGAATCGATCATCCAACCCGAGTCCCCGCGCTTGAACGACGACCTCCAGAGCCTCACCGACCCCGACGGCCGCCATCCCCTGCGGGACGAAGCCCATGCCTGGTTGCTGCGCCTCACCTCGGGCGAGGCCACCGGGCGCGATGCTGAAGCCTTCCGCCAATGGTGCGCCCGCAGCGCCGATCATCTGACTGCGTTTCGCCAGGCCCATGACGTGTGGCAAGCCCTGGGGCCGGCGGCCGAGCGCCTGGCCTCGCCTGCCGCGCCGGTGATTCCGTTGCCATCCCGTCGCATTGGCCGGCGCGCCTTCCTCGGAGGGGCCATTGCGGCCTCGGTGGCGCTGGTCATGCTGCGGCCTGTCTTGCGTGACCGGGGCGACTACAGCACCGCAGTGGGTGAACAACGCCGCATCGAAGCGGGCGAGGGGCTGGTGCTGGAACTGAACACCGACACCCACATCAAGCGTCAGGTGACGGGGGCCGGCCGGGTGAACCTGGAAGTGCTCGAAGGCGAAGTGGACGTGCTGGCCCGCGTGCCGGTGCGCATCCTCGCTGCCGGCGGCACGGTGGACGCCCAGGGCGCGCGCTTCAACCTGCGCGCGCGGGAAGGCCAGGTGTGCGTCACCTGCCTGGAAGGCAACCTGTCAGTGGTACTGCAGGGCCACGCCCTGCTGCTCCCCGCCGGGCGCCAGTTGCGTTATGACCCACAGCAGCGGGGCGAGCCGCAACCCTTCGACGTGGAGCAGGTCACTGCCTGGCGGCGACAGTTGCTGGTGTTCGACGACACCCCGCTGGCCGAGGTCATCGAGGAGATCAACCGCTACCGGCCCGGGATGATCCTGCTGCTCAACAGCGAACTCGGCCAGCGTCGGGTGCAGGCCCGCTTCCGTCTGGACCAGCTTACCCAGGTGGCGGGGTTGATCCGTGATGCCTACGGCGCTCGGGTCGCCGAGCTGCCGGGTGGGGTGTTGCTGGTCGGCTGATCCAGGCAGCGATTCGACCCACGCCTTGAAGTGGTCTGCAGGTCAGCTAGGTGTCGGACCGCCCTGCAGGGTGCTGGTGAAACGCTGGATGGTCTCGACCACCCGCTGGGCGCCGTCCTGGATGCTCTGGATGGCTCGGCCTGCCTGGTTGGCCAACTGCACGCCCTGGTCCACCTTGTCGCAGCTTTCGCGCATGCTGCTGACGGCTTCCTGGGCCAGTTCGTGGTTGCGCTTGACTACTTCGACTATCTCCTCGGTGGCCCGTGCGGTGCGTGCCGCGAGGTTGCGCACCTCGTCCGCCACCACGGCGAAGCCCCGGCCTTGCTCCCCCGCGCGAGCCGCTTCGATGGCGGCGTTGAGGGCCAGCAGGTTGGTCTGGTCGGCAATGCCACGGATGGACTGCACGATGCTGTTGATCACGTCGGATTGCTGGCTCACTGCGCCGATGCGTTCGGCGGCATGGTTCAGCTCCCCGGCGATGCCCTGGACCAGCGCCACGGTGCGGTTCACCACTTCTGCGCCACCCTGGGCCTCGGCGTCCGTCTGCCGTGCGGTCTCGTAGGCCATGTGGGCGGCCTCCGACTCGGACTGCTGCTCCAGCATCTGGGCCGTGATGTCGGAGGCGAACTTGACGATCTTGTAGAGCCTGCCTCGCAGGTCGAACACCGGGTTGTAGCTGGCCTCCAGCCAGATCACCTCGCCGTGGCGATTGCGGCGCTCGAAGCGCCCGCTGAAGTATTCCCCCCGATTCAACCGCTGCCAGAACTGCTGGTAGGCCGGACTGCCGGACTCTTCATGGGAGCAGAAAATCCGATGGTGCTGGCCGATGACGTCCTGCTTGCGATAGCCCGTTACCGACAGGAAGTTCTCGTTGGCGGCGACCACCTCGCCGGCCGGGTTGAACTCGATGACCGCCATGGAGCGGTTGATGGCATTGATGATCGCGTCCTCCTCATGTTCATGCAGGAGGTTGGCGGTGATGTCGGTAGCCAGCTTGATCACCTTGGTCACCCGCCCGCTAGCATCGCGCACCGGGTTGTAGGTGGCCTCCAGCCACACATCGCGCCCTTGCTTGTCCAGCCGCAGGAAGCGCTCGCGGATGAACTCGCCCTGGCTCAGCCGTTCCCAGAAGCGCCGGTATTCGGCGCTGGCAGCCAGTGCGGGCTCGCAGAACAGGCGGTGGTGCCGGCCGACGATCTCGTCCAGGCGGTAGCCCATGGTGCGCTGGAAGTTATCGTTGGCCGAGACGATGGTGCCGTCGGGCAGGAACTCGATGATGGCCTGGGAGCGGTCCAGCGCTTGGCGCAGTGCCGTGGCTTCAGCCAGTGCGTCCTGGCACTGGGCAAGTTCGTTTTTCAGGGCGGCACTGAATAGCATCATCTCGTTTCGCTCCAGGGCTGCGTCGGGCGGGTGTGTTCAACACACCCGCCCGCATTCAAAAGGGCCCAGCGACACCGGCGACGGAGTGGGAATGTCGCCGACTGCGCATCGCCGGACCGCGAAATCAGGGGCGGTCGCCCCTCAGGATGTAGGCCGGGACCTGCTCCAGGGGGATTTCCCGGTGAATCGCATCCAGCTTGCGCGCTTCCTTGGGCATGCCGTAGACCACACAGGTGGCCTCGTCCTGACCCAGAGTGTAGGCACCGGCCTCGTACATTTCCCGCAGCCCGCGTGCACCGTCGTCGCCCATGCCGGTCATGATGATGCCGGTGGCGTTGGCGCCGGCGGCGCGGGCCGTGGAGCGGAACAGCACGTCCACCGAGGGCTTGTGCCGGGACACCGGCGGTCCGTCGACGATGTCCACCACGTACTGCGCACCGTTGCGCTTGAGCAGCATGTGCCGGCCACCGGGTGCGATCAGCGCGCGTCCAGGGACCACACGGTCGCCGTGGCGCGCCTCGCGCACCTCGATCTGGCAGAGGCCGTTCAGCCGTGCGGCGAAGGCGGCGGTGAATTTCTCCGGCATGTGCTGGACGATGACGATGCCCGGGCAGACCCGGGGCAGGGCGGTGAGCACGTATTCCAGGGCCTGGGTGCCGCCGGTGGAGGTGCCCAGGGCGACGATGCGTTCTGTGGTGCGGGTCATGGCGCCCGGCCCGGCAGCCGGCAGGATGGCGTCGGCGGTGAGTTTCGGTTCCAGGGCGTGTGCGGGGGCAGCCGTGGCACCGGGCAGCCGCTTGAGGCGTGCCTGTGACGCGGCCTTGATGGCCCCCACCAGCTCCTCGGTGGCCTCGATGAGGAACTGGCGCAGGTTGCCCTGGGGCTTGGTGACGATGGCCACGGCACCGGCGGCCAGGGCCTCCATGGTGGTGGCGGCGCCTTTCTCGGTCAGGGTCGAGCAGATCACCACAGGCGTGGGCCGTTCGGCCATCAGCTTCTTCAGGAAGGAGATGCCGTCCATGCGCGGCATCTCCACGTCCAGCACGATCACGTCCGGCCAGTTGCGGTTCATCCGCTCGAGGGCGAACAGCGGGTCGGCGGCCGCGCCGATCACCTCGATGCCGCTGTGACCGGACAGGCTGCCGGTCAGTACCTGCCGAACGACGGCGGAGTCGTCGACGATCATCACCTTGATCTTGTTCATGGCGAGCAGGCCTCGTAGCGCCGACTGGCAACTTGTTGCGGGTTGGGGTGGCGGAGCGCGACGTTGCCGCTCCACACATCGAAGATCAGGTTGCGGTAGCCTCCGCCGCCGACGTGGCGGGTGTGGCAGGTGAGGCCGTGGGCGGCCAGCAGGGCCAGGCCGGCTTCGACGTTCTGCTGGCCGATGTGCCGGCGCTCGCGGGCGCCGAACATGTTGCCGCCGCCGAACAGGCTGATGCGGTAGTCCTTGGCCTGGGTGCCGCTGTTGCGGATCTCCTGCAGCAACTGGTGCAGGGCGGCATCGGCGTAGCGTCCGTCCGGCTCGCGCCCCGGGTGGCGGCAGGTGGGCAGCATGTAGTGGCACATGCCCCCCAGCAGCGCCTCGCGGTGCCAGAGCACGATGGAGACGCAGGAGCCCAGCAGGGTGCGCAGGCGGGTGTAGCGGTCGCCGAAATACAACTCGCCCGGCTGCAGGAACACCTCGATGACGCCCTGGGGCTTACGCATGGGGCCTCCGGTAGATCGACGGGCGCACGGACTGCAGCTCGTCGCTGATGCCGTTGAGACTCTCCGAATGGCTGACCAGGAAGTAGCCGCCGGGGCGCAGGTGCGCGCAGAGGCGCTTCACCACCTGGCGCTTGGTGTCGGTGTCGAAATAGATCATCACGTTGCGCAGGAAGATCACGTCGAACAGGCCCACGTCCGGCAGGGCGTTGTTGAGGTTGATCTGGCGGAACTGCACGCGGCGCTTGAGTGCCGGGTCCAGGGTGAACAGCCCTTCGTTGCGCCCGGTGCCCCTCAGGCAGAAGCGCTGGCGCAGGTCGCTGGGGATGCCTTCGGCGTCCTCCAGGAGGTAAAGCCCGGCGCACGCCTTGTCGAGGATGCGGGTGCTGATGTCCGAGGCGAGGATCTCCCAGGGGCGGGCGGCAACAGCGTCAGCCAGCAGCAGGGCCAGGGTGTAGGGCTCCTCGCCGCTGGAGCAGGCGGCGCTCCAGATGCGCAGCGGGCCGCTGCCGCTGCGCAGTTCGGTGCCGAGCTTTTCGCGCAGGAACTCGAAGTGCTTGGGCTCGCGGAAGAAGTAGGTCTCGTTGGTGGTGAGCAGGTCGACGGCAATCTGCAGCTCGCCCTTGTCCTTCATCAGCAACTGGTAGTAGTCGCCGTAGCTGCCCAGGCCGAAATGGCGCAGGCGCTTGTTCAGGCGGCCGGCGATGAGCTGGCGCTTGGCCTCCGACATGGCGATGCCGGCGATCTCGTGGATCATCCCGCGGAACTGCTGGAACTCGCGGTTGGAGAGGCTGAGATCGGTCATGGCAGGCTCCCGGTCAGGCGGACTGTTGCAGGTCGGCGGTGGCGCCGGCTTCGGCCAGGTGCTGCAGGTCGTCCAGGGACAACACCTGGCCGATGTCCAGCAGCACCACCAGGCGACCATCGAGCTTGGCCATGCCATGGATGAAGTCGGTGTGGATGCGGGTGCCGAAGCTAGGGGGCGGTTCGATGTCCTGGGTGCCGATCTCGATCACGGCGTTGACCGCCTCGACGACGATGCCCATCACCTGGCGCAGGTCGCCGCGTTCCACCTCCAGGATGACGATGCAGCTGCGCCGGCTGATGGCGGTGTGCCCGGCGCCGAAGCGTTGGCGCAGGTCCATGATCGGCACCACGCCACCGCGCAGGTTGATCACCCCGAGCACGCAGGGCGGCATCATCGGCACCGGGGTCAGGTGACCGTACTCGATGATCTCGCGCACGCTGCGGGTGCCGACGGCGAACACTTCATCGGCCAGGGTGAAGGTCAGGTACTGCTGGGGCGCATCCGGCTGGGTGGTGTCGCCGGGGCGGCTGAAGACGCTGGACATGCTTGGCTCCTGGGGGCACCGGCAGGTGCCCCGGTCACGGTAACGAAAGGTCGGATCAGTGCTGGAAGCGGACGAAGCCGGCGGGTACTGCGTCGTCGAAGGCGTCGTCGTCACTGTCTTCCACCACCCGACGGGCTGCCTTGCGGGCTGCACCGACCTTGCCTTTGGCACCGGCATCACGGCCGGCCTTGCCGGCGTTGGTGACCTTGAAGAAGTCCATCAGCTGTTGCAGTTGCTCGGCCTGGCCGCTCATCTCCTCGGCTGTGGCGGCCAGCTCCTCGGCGGAGGAGGCGGACTGCTGGGTGATCTCGCTGAGCTGGGTCATGGCATCGCTGATCTGGTTGACGCCGGTGGTCTGTTCTTCCGAGGCGGCGGCGATCTCCTGTACCAGGTCGGAGGTCTTGGCGATGGAGGGCACCATCTGGCCCAGCAGGGTGCCGGCGCGTTCGGCGAGGGACACGCTGCTCTTGGCCACTTCGCTGATCTCCTGGGCGGCCACCTGGCTGCGCTCGGCCAGTTTGCGCACCTCGGCGGCGACCACCGCGAAGCCCTTGCCGTGCTCGCCGGCACGGGCAGCCTCGATGGCGGCGTTGAGGGCCAGCAGGTTGGTCTGGTAGGCGATGTCGTCGACGATGCTGATCTTGTCGGCGATGGTCTTCATGGCCGATACGGTGTCGCGCACGGCCTGGCCACCTTCATCGGCTTCACGGGCAGCCTTGCTGGCCATGCCGTCGGTGACCTTGGCGTTCTCGGTGTTCTGTGCGATGGAGGCGGACATCTGTTCCATCGAGGCGCTGGTTTCCTCCACCGAAGCCGCCTGTTCCGAGGCGCCCTGGCTCATGCTCTGGGCGGTGGCGGAGATCTGCTCCGAGGCACTGGTCAGCGCGTCGGCGTTGCTGCGCACCTCGCCGATGATCTGGCTGAGTTTCTCCACCATGGTCTTGATGGCCGCCAGCATGCTGCCGGTGTCGCCGGGCTTGGTCTCGACGGTGGCGGTCAGGTCGCCGGCAGCGATACGGCTGACCACGTCCGCAGCGTAGGCCGGTTCGCCGCCGAGCTGGCGTAGCAGATTACGAGTGATGAGGGCGCCGATCAGGCCAACTATCACCAGGGTGACGATGGAAACCATGATGGAAATCAGTGTGGCCTGTTTGAGAATGGCTTCGGCACGCTGGCTGCCTTCGGTAGCCATGCGGATGTTGTAGTCACGGTGCTTGCTCAGTGCGGTTCGCGTTGTTTCGATGGAGTTGTTCTGGATCTCGATCATGGCGTCTCGGGCCTGCTCGTTCTTGTTGGCGCGAGACAGCGACAGAATCGCTTCCGCTTTCTGCATGAGTTCCGAGATGAGCTCGTTGTCCATGTCGAAGAGTTGCTGGTCCTCGGCATCGATGATCGTTTTTTCATAGTCGGCAATGGCCGTCATCAATGCTGCCTGGTCGGCTTTGATCTTGGCCTCGATCCGTTCCATGTCCTTGTCGTCGGTTGTCAGGATGTGGGCATAGATGTGCTGGGTCTTGGCATCGACCGCATTGCGCAACTCGCTCAACGCTTCGATAGCGGGTACCGAGTTGACATTGGCAAAGTTTGCGGCGGTGTAGACCTGGTTCATCTGCTGGTAGCCGACCCCCGAGAGCAGGAGGATGCCGAGCAGGGCGGACATCACCAGGAGGATCATTTTCTTGCTGATGGTCATTCTCAGGGCTCCTGTGCGCGTCTGCGCAATCAGACGAGGGACAGTCGGGAGGTGTTGCGCTGGCCGGCCAGCGCGGCGATCTGGTCGACGTTCAGCACCTGCTCCATGCGCAGCAGGGTGAGAAAGCGTTCGTCCACACGGGCGAGGTCTTCGATGTATTCCGGTGGCACGCGGCTGCCGAAGGCGGGGGCCTGGCGCAGGGCAAGCGGCTCGATCTCCGCTACCGCAGTGACGGCGTCCACCAGGGCACCCATCAACTGGGCCTCGTCACCGTCCTGCAGCTCGACGATGACGATGCAGGTGCGTGCGCCCAGTTCGGTGCTGCCGAGGCCGAAGCGTTCGGCGAGATCGATGATCGGCACCACGGCGCCGCGCAGGTTGATCACACCACGCACCAGCGGCGGCATCATCGGCACCTGGGTGATGGCGTGGAACTCGAGGATCTCCCGCACGTAGCGGGTGGCGACGCCGAACAGGTCGCGGCCGACCCGGAAGGTCAGGTACTGGCGTTGCTCTTCGCCTGATTGCAATGCGAGGTCGAGGTTCATGGTGTTCAGCTCCCGAAGCGGACGAAACCGCCATCCTGGTCACCGCCTTGGAACGAGGAGGTGCTGCGGTGCGGCAGCGTTGCCGAGGGGTGGGCACGTGAGCGGCTGTTTGCCTCGTTCGAGCTGCTCAGTTGGAAGAACTGCATCAGGTCCTGCAGATTGGTCGATTGCACGGTCATCTCCTCGGAGGTGGCCGCCAACTCCTCGGAGGCGGCAGCGTTCTGCTGGGTGATGTCGCTGAGCTGGGTCATGGCATCGCTGATCTGGTTGACGCCGGTGGTCTGCTCCTCCGAGGCTGCCGCGATTTCCTGCACCAGGTCGGAGGTCTTGGTGATGGAGGGCAGCATCTGGTCCAGCAGGGTGCCGGCGCGCTCGGCCAGGGAGACGCTGTTCTTGGCCACTTCGCTGATCTCCTGGGCCGCCACCTGGCTGCGTTCGGCCAGCTTGCGCACCTCGGCGGCCACTACCGCGAAGCCCTTGCCATGCTCGCCGGCTCGGGCGGCCTCGATGGCGGCGTTGAGTGCCAGCAGGTTGGTCTGGTAGGCGATGTCGTCGACGATGCTGATCTTGTCGGCGATGGTTTTCATGGCCGATACGGTCTCGCGAACGGCTTGACCTCCTTCGTTGGCTTCCCGAGCGGCCTTACCGGCCATGGCGTCGGTGACCTTGGCGTTCTCGGTGTTCTGCGCGATGGAGGCGGACATCTGCTCCATGGCGGTGCTGGTCTCCTCCACCGAAGCGGCCTGGTTGGAGGCGGCCTGGCTCAGGTTCTGCGCGGTGGCGGAGATTTCTTCTGCGGCACTGCTGAGCATGCTGGTGGACTGGTGCACCTGGCCGATCACGTCGGCGAGCTTGCGCACGGTGGCGTTGAGCGACTGCTGCAGTTCGTCGAGGTGGCCGTTGTAGCGTCCGCCCATGGTGCGGGTCAGGTCGCCATCGGCCAGGCCCTCGATGACGCTCATGGCTGCACGCAGCGGGGCGATGATGGCCTCCAGCGTGTCATTGATGCCGTTGACGATGCGGCGGAAGTCCCCTTGGTGCCGGCCGGCATCGGCACGGGTATCGAGGCGGCCGTCCAGGGCGGCCTGGCTGAGCATCTGGGTGTCTTCGATCAGTGCCTGGATGTTGCGGCGCAGGGTTTCGATGTTGTCGTTGATGAAGGCTTTCTTGCCAGGGAACTGCTCAAGGGGCGCGGTGAGGTCGCCTTCGCTGAAGGCCTTGACGCAGGCCATCGCTTTCTTCTTCACGCTGATGTGGCCGGTGACCATGGCGTTGATGCCGCGGGCAATCTCCCCGTAGCTGCCCTGGAAGCGCGAGGCGTCGATCACCACATCGATATCGCCCTTGTCGTGCTCGTCGGACATGTGGCGCATCTCGTCCATCAGGCCGGTGATGTTGCGGCGCAGGGTTTCGATGGTGTCGTTGATGAAGGCTTTCTTGCCGGGGAAAGTTTCCAGGGGTGCGGTGAGATCGCCTTCGCTGAAGGCCTTGACGCAGGCCATGGCCTTTTTCTTCACCTCGATGTGACTGGCCACCAGGGCGTTGATGCCTTGGCTGATGTCGCCGTAGAGCCCTGGCAGGCGGGTGTCGAGAATGGCATCGATGTCCCCGCGGGCGTGTTCGTCGCTAACGCGGCGTAGGTTCTGTGCGACTCCATTGAACGAGTGGCCGATGCATTGCAGGTAGTTACGCAGGGAGCCGTTGGTGGTCTGGCTGGGGGGCAGGGGATCGACCGCCCCTTGTGCCAGTTGTTCGGCGAACTCGATCAGCGCCTGGGGGTCGCCACCCAGCTGTTGGTTCAGCCTGCGCTGCAGGTGCAGGCCCTGAATACCTACGGCAGCGGCTGCCAGGATAGCCAGGGGTACTGTGGCGCTGCTGGGTAGGCCCGATGCCAGAAGGAGAAGGGCGAGGATGGCGGTAGCGGTCAGGGTAACGATGCGAAGAGAGAGGTTCATTGCAGAGCACTCCTGGATTGGTTGGACTGGCCAGCGGTGTATGCGCTGCCAGGTTGCGTGAACTGGGCGAGCAGGCCGGGGATGTCGAGGATCAGTGCCACCGCGCCGCTGCCGAGGATGGTGAAGCCGGACAGCGACGGGACCTGGCCGAATACCTTGCCGAGCGGCTTGATGACGGTCTGGAACTCGCCGTGGAGCTGGTCCACCACCAGGCCGGCGCGGACCCCGGCGTAACTGACCACCACCACGTTCTCCCTGCGGGGCCGCAGGCTGGCTTCCTCGAACAGGTTGCGCAGGCGGATGAAGGGCAGCACGTCACCGCGCAGGTCCAACTGGTCGAGGTCGTCCAGCTCGCTGCTGGGCAGCTCGATGCATTCCTCGACCATGTCCAGGGGCACCACGTAGCTGGAACTGCCGACGCTGATGAGGAAGCCGTCGATGATGGCCAGGGTCAGCGGCAGGCGGATGCGCACGCAGGTACCGGCGCCCAGTCGGCTGTCCAGCTCCACCGTGCCGCGCAGGGCGGCGATGTTGCGCTTGACCACATCCATGCCGACGCCGCGACCGGAGAGGTTGCTGATCTGGTCGGCGGTGGAGAAACCGGGCTCGAAGATCAGGTTGAAAGTGTCCTTGTCGGTCAGTTGCTGGCCTTCGGTGACCAGGCCACGCTGCACGGCCTTGGCGAGGATCTTCTGCGGATTGAGGCCACCACCGTCGTCGCTCACTTCGATGACGATGCCGCCGGCCTCGTGGTAGGCGTTCAGGCGCACCATGCCCTGCAGGGGCTTGCCGCTGGCGCGACGCTGCTCGGCCGGCTCGATGCCGTGGTCCATGGCGTTGCGCACCAGGTGGGTGAGCGGGTCGCCGATCTTCTCCACCACGGTCTTGTCCAGCTCGGTGTCGCCACCGCTGATGCGCAGGACGATGTCCTTGCCCAGCTCCTTGGAGACGTCGCGCACCACCCGCTGGAAGCGGTTGAAGGTGGCGCCGATCTGCACCATGCGCAGGGTCAGGGCGGAGTCGCGGACTTCCTCCACCAGGCGCGAGAGGGTCTCGGCGGATTCGCTCATGTTCACCAGGCCGCAGCCCTGGGCGAGCATGCGGGTATTGGCGCCGGCGATGATCAGCTCGCCCACCAGGTTGATCAGTTGGTCCAGTTTGCCGGCGTCGACGCGGATCAGGTTGGTGTCGCCGCTGGTACGGGCAGTTTCCTTGAGGGCCTTGCCGACCGCGGTGGTTTCGCTCGGCTCGGCGGCCAGCGTTTCTGCCTGCGTGGCGTCGTACATCTCGGCCGGACGCAGGGCGTCCAGGCTGGCCAGTTCGGCCTCGCTGAGGGTGCCGCAGCGCAGCAGGCGCTGGCGTTGGGTCTCGCCTTCATCGGCCTGCTCGGCCAGCAGTTCGGCGTAGCGGGCGAGGGGGGCGTTGGGGGGCAGGATGCGGATGCGGCCTTCCTCGCGGACGAAGTCGAAGGCGCCTTCGAGCACCGCCTGGTCGGCCTCGGTGGTGAAGGCCACTTCCAGGCCCAGGTAGCAGGCTTCGGGGTCGAGGGCCTCGAAGCTGGGCAGGTGGTCGAGCACCGGCTCGATGTGCAGCAGGTCGCCGAAGGTGGCCAGGTAGCGCAGGAAGGACACCGGGTCCATGCCGTCGCGCAGGCTGTCGGCACCGAAGCGCAGGGACAGGTGCCAGTGCTGGCTGGCGACGCCATCGCGGGGCGCGGCTGCGCATTCGGAGGGCGTTTCGGCAGTGACGGCCGGGGTGCCGTTCAGGTATTGGCTGAGGCGTTGCACCAGTTCGGCTTCGTGGATGCCCATGACCTCCGGCAGCTCAGCCAGGTCTCGGCCCTCGGCGAGGTGGTTGACCAGGCCGGCCAGGTGGTCGCCCACCAGCAGCATCAGGGCGCTGAGGTCGGCACTGAACGGCAGTTCGCCGGCGCGGACGCGGTCCAGCACGCTCTCGGCGACATGGGTGAAGGCGACGATGGAGTCGAAGCCGAACAGCCCGGAGGAGCCCTTGATGGTGTGGGCGGCGCGGAAGATGGCGTTGATCAGTTCGGGGTCTTCCGGGGATTGCTCGATCTGCAGCAGGGCGTCTTCCATCTGCTGCAGCAGTTCCCGGCTTTCGGCGATGAAGGTGCCGATCACGCTGTCGAGGTTCATCAGTGCAGCCCTCCGATGGGGAGCAGGTCACGCAGGCCGCTCAATTGCAGGATCTCGGTCATGGCCGGGCTGGCCCCTTCGAGGCTGAGGTTGACGTGTTGGCGCCGAGCCTCCTGGCAGGCCGCCAGCAGCAGCTGCAGGCCGGCGCAATCCACTTCCTCGATGGCGCTGAGGTCCAGGTGCAGGGCCACGGCCCCTTGCAGGGCGTTGGCCAGCAGCAGCTTGGTGTCGGCGGCGGTGTAGATGGTCAGCGCGCTGTCCAGGGTGAGGCGGCGGCTGCCATCGGCGGATTCCAGGGTGCTCATGGCGGTCTCCCGATCAGGGCAGGATCAGCTTGGAAACGGCCGTCAGCATCTGCGCCGGCTGGAACGGCTTGACCACCCAGGCCTTGGCCCCGGCGGCCTGGCCTTCGGACTTCATGGCATCGCCGGCCTCGGTGGTGAGCATGATCACGGGGGTGAACTTGTACGCCGCCAGCTGCTTGACGTTCTTCAGGAAGGTGAGGCCGTCCATGTTCGGCATGTTCACGTCGCTGATGATCAGGTGGACCTTGCGGCCGTCCAGCTTGGTCAGCGCGTCCTTGCCGTCGACGCCTTCGAGGACGTCGTAGCCGGCGTTTTTCAAGGTCATGCCCACTACCTGGCGGATGGAGGCGGAGTCGTCGACGATGAGAATGGTCTTGGCCATGGATCGGTCCTCAGAAGAAGGTGATGTCGGAAGCGGAATGGCTGGTGCCGGGAGTGCCCGAGCCGTTCTTGCGGCCCTGGTGAATGGCGTGCTGTTCGGGGGTGGTGTAGGTGCGGGAGAGTTCGTCGAGCCAGGAGCGGGCATCCACGTGGCTGGCATCGTCCTCCTCCAGGTGCTGGGCCAGGCGGCCGATGTCGTCGCGCATGTGGCCGAGCATCTGGCTGACCCGGTCCTGGAACTGCAGGGCCACCAGCACCTCGGAGATTTCTTCGCCGACCACGGCGTTGTCCTGGCGCAGGGCGTTGCCGTGTTCCATCAGGCGGGTGGCGCCGGAGCGGAACTGGGCGATCACCTGGCGGATCACCTGGCTGGCGTGCTCCAGGGTCCCGGCGTCGCGGGTGGCGTGTTCGTTGGAGACCTGCAGGGTGCGTTCGATGGCGCCGCTGACGGTCTCGATGGTGTCGCCGATGCGCTTGCCGGTTTCCTCGGAGAGGGTGGAGAGCTTGCGCACCTCATCGGCAACCACGGCGAAGCCGCGACCGGCCTCACCGGCGCGGGCGGCTTCGATGGCGGCGTTGAGGGCCAGCAGGTTGGTCTGCTTGGCCACGTCGCCGACTTCCTTGGCCATGGTGCGCAGTTGGGCGGTGTAGCTGTTCAGCCGCTCCACCTCCTGCAGCAGGCTCTCCTTGCTGGAGAGCGCCAGGCGCAGTTGGCTGACGATGTCTTCCAGCTCCACCTCGCTCTGGGCCAGCAGGGTGACCAGGGCATCGCTGTCGGCCTGCATGCCGCTGGAGACGGCCTCGCTGATGCGGCCGGCGAGGCGGGCGAAGCGCTCGGAAAGGGCCTCGATGGCGGTCTGGGTCTGGTGGCGGGCGGATTCGATCTGCGCCGACCAGATCGGCGCAATGCTGACGCACAGCTCGGGCAGGCCCTGCACATGGCGCTCGGCCTCGATCCGGGCCCCTTCGGCCAGGGCCTCGTCGCGGGCCCGGTTGAGTGCCTGTTCATGGGTGGCCCCGCGCTGGGCGAGGACGACCCACATCAGCAGCGTGGGTGCCACGGCCGCCAGGGCCCAGACCGGGGAGGGGAACTGGCTGGCCGTCCAGAACAGCACCGCGCAACCGGCACCGCAGAGGGCGATGGGCAGCCAGGGGACGCTGGAAGTGGGGGTCGGGCTCGTCACGGTCACGCTCCTTCAGGACACGGGGCCCGCAGCGGCGATGCGTTGCGGGGTTGTGTCCAGCATGGGCGCGGGGCGCGATCGGCCCTATCGTCCTATCCCGGTGATGGCATCAGGACATCCTGCTTTTTTGTAGGGATTTCCCGAGGGGCCGCGTTACCGCAGTCCATGGGATGTGGCGAGGTCACGCACGACATCCCGGCATGTGGCGTCGCTGCTCAGGCCGTCAGCCCGTGGGTCATGGCGTACTTGATGATGTCGGCGTTGCAGGTGAAGCCCATTTTCTCCATCAGCCTCGTCTTGTGGGTGCTGACGGTCTTGTTGCTGATCACCAGTTGGTCGGCGATCTGGTTGACGCTGAGGCCTTGACCCAGCAGGCGGAGGATCTGGAACTCGCGGTCGGAAAGCTGTGCAGCAGTATCGTCCACGGGGTTGCTGCTGGCGAAGGCGAGTTGCTCGGCGATGCGCGGGTCCAGGTAGCGGCCGCCGCCGGCGACCCGGTGGATCGCGGCCAGGAGGGTTTCGGGGTTGTGGTCTTTGGTCAGGTAGCCGCTGGCCCCGGCACGCAGGGCGCGTTGGGCGATCTGCGCCTCGTTGTGCATGCTCAGCACCAGAATCGGCAGGCGTGGGTAGCGGCCGTGAACGCGGCTGATCAGGTCCTCGCCGCTGAGGCCGGGCATGCTCATGTCCAGTAGCAGCAGGTCGAATTCCCCCACCCGCAGCTGCTCCAGCACCTGGGCGCCGTTTTCCGCCTCGGCTGCCACCTGCAGGCGGGTGTCGAACTCGATCAGTTGCTTGAGGCCGCCGCGCATGATGGCGTGGTCGTCGGCAATGAGGATGCGGGTCATGGGGACTCCGTAGGCTCGTTGACGGGGAAGGTGGCTTGCACCGTGGTGCCCTGGCCCGGGTGGCTGAAGATCACCACTTCGCCGCCCAGGCTGGTGCCGCGTTCGCGCATGCCGGCCAGGCCCAGGGAGCGCTTGCCGACCTTGGTCGGGTCGAAGCCTTGGCCGTTGTCGGTGATGTCCAGCACGTAGCGGTCGTCGAGCCGCTCCAGGCTGATCACTGCACGGCTGGCACCGGAGTGACGGGCGATGTTGGTCAGCGCTTCCTGGACGATGCGGAAGGCGGTGGTGGCCTGGTTGTCGTCCAGGGTTGGGGCTCCGCTGTGGGCCACCAGTTCGCAGGTGATGTGGGCGTGGTGGCTGCGGAATTCGTCGATGAGCCATTCCAGGGCCGGGTAGAGGCCCATGTTGAGAGCAGAGGGGCGCAGGGTGGTGGCAATGGAGCGGACCACGCCGATGGTGCGGTCGCACAGCGCCATGAGCCGCTCCACGCCCTCGCTCAGCCCCGGTGCCTGCTCACCGTGCCGCAGGCGCAGCAGGGAGATGCCCATGCGCAGGGCGGTGAGGTGCTGGCCGAGTTCGTCGTGGATCTCCCGGGCGATCAGCTTGCGCTCCTCCTCGCGGGCGCTTTCCCGGCGGCTGGACAGCTCGCGCAACTGGCGGTTGCTGGCGGCCAGGCGGCGCTCCGCCTTGCGGATACCGCTGATGTCGCGGGCCACCGAGATGACGCTGGTCACCTCGCCCTCGGCGTTGCGCTCCGGCACCAGTTGCATGAGGTAGTGAATCTGCCGGTCGGCGGGGCCGTCGATGCCGTGGATCAGCTCCTCCTCCATGGACTCGCCGGTGGCGGCCACCTCGCGCACCAGGTCGGCCATGATGTCGACCTGGGAGTTGTCGCCGAAGGCTTCTCGCGCCGGTCGGCCTCGGGCCTCCACCAAGGGCAGGCGACACAGCGCCTCGAGGGCTGGGTTGGCGTAGATGAGGCGGAAGTCGGGGGTCAGCCGGCCGATGGCATCGGGGGTGTTCTCGATCAGCGCGCGGAACTGCCGCTCGTTGCGCAGCAGGGCGTTGGCGATACGCCGCTGTTCGGTGAAGTCGTGGACCAGCGCCAGGCTGTAGGGGCGCTGGTTGTAGTGGAAATGGCTGAACTGGAGGGTGACGTAGCGCGGCGAGTCTTCGCCGGGCACCTGCAGTTCGCAGCTCAGTATCCGTTGGTTTTCCAACGCCTCCTGCAGGCTCTCGTCGTCGGCCAGCAGGTCCGCCAGTGTGCCGACCAGTGGCGCGAGGACCTGTGACAGGGACTGGCCCAGCAAGCTCTGGCGCGATTGTCCGGTGAGGCGACAGGCAGCCTCGTTGAGGTAGCGGATGTGCCGTTCGCCATCCAGCAGAAGCACCCCGTCGGCGGTGTAGTCCAGGGCGTAGCTCAGCAGGTACATCTGCTCGGCACGCTGACGGTGTCCCAGGGGCGGTTGCAGGCGCACCAGGTAGTGGGTGGGTTGGCCGTGATCGTCCTCGACCATGCGCAGGCTCAGGTGCAGCCAGTGGGGATTGGCGGCCGGTGAGGCCAGGCGCACTTCGCCACACTCCATGTCCTCATGCTGGCGCAGGGCACGGTCGAAGGCGCGGCGTACCGCATGGCGGTCGCGCGGGTGCAACAGTGTCTCCAGTGGCTCGCCAAGCAGGTCGGCACCGGGTCGCCCGAGCATCTCCACCAGGGCCCGGTTTACGTGCTGGATACGGCCGTCGAGTTCGAGCAGGACCAGGCCCACCGACGACGACTCGAATGCCCGGCGAAAGATGTCTCCCTCAGCGCTGTGGCCCATGACTCCCCCGATCACGTGCGATGCGACCGAAGGAGTATGGATCAGTGGCGAAATGCTGGCAGATTTTTGCTCAGGCCAACCACTCGCGCAGCAGCGACAGCGTCTGCTCCGGCGCCTCCAGGGGCGGCAGATGGCCGCACCCGGGGATGATCTCCAGGCGCGAGCCGGGTATGGCGGCGTGCATCAAGTAGGCTTCGGCGGGTGGGGTGATCAGGTCGTCGGCGCCCACCACGACCAGCGTGGGGAGTTGAAGACGGGGCAGCAGGTCGAGGGCGTCCTGGCGCTGGATGATCGCCTGCTGCTGGCGGATGAAACCCTCCCGTCCCACATCGCGGGCCATGGCGCGCACGGTGTCGGCCACCGGAGTGCCCAGGTGGCGGGGGTGGATCAGCCGGCGCAGCAACTGCGGGCTGACGCCGACGAAGCGGCCGTGGCGCGCCAGCTCCAGCAAGCCCTTGCGGTTGGCGGCGCGCTCGGGGCTGTCCGGGCTGGCCATGGTGTCCACCAGGGCCAGGCGGGTCACCCGCTCCTGGGCCTGGCGGAGGATTTCGAAGGCCACGTAGCCGCCCATGGAGAGCGCGCCCAGGGCGAAGCGTGGCGGCGCCTCGGCCAGCACCCGGCGGGCCATGGCGGGAATGCTGTCGTCACGGGTCAGGTCGGCGATGTGCACCGGCCGCTCCGCGCGCAGGGCATCGGCCTGATGGGCCCACAGGCGCGAGTCGTTGAGCAGGCCCGGCAGCAGGAGCAGGGCATCGGGTGAAGGGGTCATGCGGTACTCGATACGGCGGCCCGGCGGGGCCGGGCATCGATGGGGTCACGGGGTGGGCGGTTCGACGCCTTGTTCGCGGTAGATGGACAGCACGTCGCCGTTGCGGCGCATGGCCTCCAGCTCGCGACCGAGGCGATCGTAGAGTGCCGCGCGGCCGCTGTCATACAGCTTCTGCGAGGCAGCGAAGCGGTTTTCCACGCGGATCGGCTCGCGCAGCCCGGCGTAGGTGTAGTCGCTGAAGCCGATGTTCTCGAAGGCGGTGTCGATGGCGGCCTTGTCCAGCGCGGCGATGGTGTCGATGCGGCCGGCGCGGAACATGCGCACCAGGATGTCGTCGTCCACCGCCGGTTGCTTGTTGAGACTGGCGTCGGTGTCGAAACGCGGAAAGTACAGGGTGCTGCGCTTGATGCCGATGTGCAGCGGTGCCAGGTCTTCGTAACGCTCCAGCCGCTGAGTGGGGCGTATGGCGAAGAGAATGTACTTGTGCTGGGTGCCGATGCTCGGCAGGTAGTGCAGGTAGTGGTCGCGCTCCGGGTCGGGCAACACCCTGGGCACCAGGTCGATGCGCCCCTCACGCAGGTCCGCCAGGCTGCGTGCGAAGGGCGCGTAGCGCCATTCCAGGTGCAGGCCGGCGCGCTCGGCGGCCACCTCCAGCACCTTGACCAAGGGGCCGGTGGGGCGCCCGTCGATGCTCCAGATTTCGGGCGGGCGGTCGCGCAGGTCGACGCGCAGCGTGTCGGCTCCGGCCAGCGCAAACGCCGGGAGCAGCAGGATCAGGAAGGCAGAAAGGAATCGCATGGGACGTTCTTCTGTTGTCGCCCGTGTCCGTCGAGGGGCGTGGATGCCGGAACTGTGGAGGTGAAATCGCAGGGGTGCAACCCGACTCCCGTAGGGGGGACCCCGGCCGCGGCAGCCCGGGGTCACACCGGGGGGCTGTAGGCCAGTAGCGCGCGCATCAGCGCCAGGTAGCGTCGGGCGCCGAGGCCGCTCGGGTTCGCCTTCAGCCAGACGATGTCGACGCCGATGCGCAGGTGGCTGCTCATGTTGTCGAAGCGCACCGTCTGCAGCGCTCCACCGGCCACCAGCGGCGCCACCAGGGGTTCGGGCAGGTAGGCCCAGCCGACGCCGGCCTGCACCAGTTCCAGGGCGGCCAGGTGGTTGTCGCAGAGCCAGACCCGGTGCGCCAGGACGATCTGCGGGTCCGAGGCCGTGGGCGCGCCGCTGGCGACGATGATCTGCCGGCGCGCGGCCATCTCCCGCTCGTCCAGGGGGCTGGGGGCGAAGTCCGGAGCCGCCACGGCCACCAGCACCTGGCTGCCGGCTTCCTGGAAGGCTTCGCGCTCGTCGATGCCCGGCCGTTCGAACACCAGCGCCAGTTGCACTTCGCCGGCATGCAGCAGGCGGATGGCTTCGGCCTGGGGCGCCGAGCGCACCTCCACCTCCAGGGCCGGGAACTCCCGTGCCAGGCTGGCCAGCGGGCGGCTCCAGGGGCCGCTCTGCAGCTCCGGCGCCATGGCCAGGCTGAGCCGGCGCTCCAGCCCCTGGTGCAGTTGCAGGGCGTGGGCGTCCAGCAGGTTGAGCTGGCTGGCGGCCTGGCGGGCCTGGGGCTCCAGGGCCAGTGCCGCCTGGGTGGGCAGGGCCCTGCGGGTGGAGCGGTCGAACAGCACCAGGTCAAGCTCCGCCTCCAGTTGCGAGACGGCCATGCTCACCGCCGAGGGCACCCGCCCGAGCTGGCGCGCGGCGGCGGAGAACGAGCCGTGGTCGAGCACGGCGAGGAAGGTGCGCAGGGTGTCGCGGCTGAAGGCCATGGTTGTCAGTTCGGCTGATGACGGTCGTCTTTTTCTATCAGCGAAAGGGGCCTAGTTTCCAGCGCCATCACAACCAGCAGGAGCAGGACCATGGCAACCACAGGGTGGCAAGGGCAGGTGGCGCTGATCAGCGGCGCCGGAAGCGAGGCAGGCATCGGCCTGGCCATCGCCCGGCGGCTGGGCCAGGCGGGTGCACGCCTGGTGATCACCGCCAGCAGCGAGCGCATCGCCCAGCGGGTGGCCGAGCTGCGCGCCGAGGGGTTCGAGGTGGAAGGCCGCCCGGCGGACCTCACCGACGAAGCCCAGGTGGCGGAACTGGCGAGCTGGGCCGAAGCCCGCTGGGGCCGCATCGACGTCCTCGTCAACAACGCCGGCATGGCCATGCAGGGCAGCCCGGAGCCCTTCGCCACAGTCGCGGAGATGGACCTGGCGACCTGGAACCTGTCCCTGGCGCGCAACCTCACCACCGCCTTCCTGCTCACCCGGGCCGTGCTGCCGGGCATGCAGGCACGGGGTTACGGGCGCATCGTGCAGATCAGCTCCACCACCGGCACCCGTGGCAGCAACCCCGGCGAGGCGGCCTACAGCGCGGCCAAGGCCGCCATGGTGGGGATGAACATGGGGTTGGCGCTGGAAGTGGCGCGCCACGGCATCACCGTCAACAGCGTGGCCCCTGGCTGGATCGCCACCGCGTCCAGCACCGAGGAGGAGCGCCATGCCGCCGGCTACGTGCCGGTGGGGCGTGCCGGCCGGCCGGAGGAAGTGGCGGCGGCCGTGGCCTTCCTGGCCTCCCCCGAAGCCAGCTACATCACCGGCGAGCTGCTGGTGGTGGATGGCGGCAACTGCCTGATCGAAAACAAGGCCCCCTGAGGAGCACCGCATGAACAGCATCATCATCACCGGCGCCGCCGGAGGCTTGGGGCGCAGCCTGGTGAGGCGCTTCCACCAGACCGGCTGGAACGTACTGGCCACCGACGTGGACGCCGTTGGCCTGGAGCAGGTGCGCGAGGCGTTCCCCGGCTGTACCATCGCCGTCGCCGACATCCGTCGCCCGGACAACTGCGAGGCGGTGGTCGCGGCCGCGATCAGCGCCTTTGGTCGGCTGGATGCGCTGGTCAACGCCGCCGGCATCTGGCGCGAAGGCCCGGTGGAGCACTTCAGCGAGGCGGACTTCGATCTGGTGCTGGGGGTGAACCTCAAGGCCGTGTTCTTCATGTGCAAGGCGGCCATCCCGCACCTGCGCGCCACCCACGGCAGCATCGTCAACATCTCCAGCGATGCCGGGCGCCAGGGCAACCGCAACGCCGCCGCCTACTGCGCCAGCAAGGGCGGGGTGGCGCTGCTGACCAAGACCCTGGCCCTGGACCTGGCCCCCGACGGCGTGCGCTGCAACGTGGTATCCCCCGGCGACATCGTCACCCCGATGCTGACCTTCCAGGCCGAGCGCTATGGCAACGGCGACCCTGACGGCTATTACCGCGAGTTGCTGGCCAAGTACCCCCAGGGCGAACAGGCGCGCTTCATCCAACCGGAGGAAGTGGCCGAGCTGTGCCATTTCCTCTGCCAGCCCCTGGCGCGCTCCATCACTGGGGCGGACCTGGCCATCGACTGCGGGCTGTCGGCCGGCAACTGAGGGGAGCGGTCCGGGCATTTTCCTCGGGATGGCCTATCACTAATGGGGGGCTTCGCCTGGCCCCGCGAGCGCTGACCGTCGTGAGCGCCGAAATGATGACTCTCCCTTGAGGAACACCTGCATGAACCCGATCCGCACGCTGCTCCCCGTTGTCCTCGCCGTGGGTATCGCCCTCGGTGGTTGCACCAGCAAGACCGTGAGCGAGGGCCAGTATTCCGGTTTCCTCTCCAGTTACGACGGCCTGGAGAGCGCGCGTTCCGCCTCCGGGGTGCCGGTGATGCGCTGGATGGACCCCGGCTTCGAACTGTCCCGCTACGACAGCCTGGTGCTGCAACCGCTGGGCTTCTACCCGCAACCCAAGCCCGATGCACGGGTCGATCAGGCTACCCTGGATGCCGTGCTGGCCCGTGCCAACCAGCAGATGGCTGCCGTTCTGGCCCAGCGCCTGCCGCTGGTCAGCCCCGAGCAGGCCGGCCCGCGCACCCTGGTGTTCCGTGGCGCTATCACCGGCGTTGCTGCCGAGAACCAGGGCCTGCGCCCCTACGAGGTGTTGCCGATCGCCCTGGTACTGGGGGGCGCCATGGCCGCCGCCGGTGAGCGGGACCAGAACACCGAGCTGTTCCTGGAAGGCGAGTTGGTGGAGAACGCCACTGGCAAGTCCGTCATGCGGGTCGTGCGCAAGGGCTTTGGCAAGACCCTGAGCAACGACCGGCAGAAGGTCACCGCCGCCGACCTGGCCCCGGTGATCGACCAGCTCACCCGCGACGCCCTGCAGTTCCAGGCCGCCAAGACCGCGCCATAACGCCTCTGCCCGTCGGCTTCCCGGTGGAGCCGACGGGCTGTCTGCAACGCCTCAACCCGTAACGCCGACGTCCGTTTCCAGGCGCGCCAGCAGCCACTTGCAGAAGCTGCGGGTGAGGGCATCGCCCTCGCTGTCACGGTGCACCAGCCAGCTCCAGTTCGGGCCGCGGACCTCGCGTGTCGACAACGCCACCAGCAGGCCCTGCTGGCGTACCCGGGCCGACAGCAGGCGGCTCACCAGGGCAATGCCCAGGCCCTGGACGGCGGCGTCCAGCAGCAGGCCGGGGTCGGAGAAGTTCAGGCCCTGGCTCTGTTGCCCCACATCCTCGCCGCCTTGTACCTGCCAGTGGCTCCAGTCCATTTCCCGTTCGCCATGCAGGGTGGTGCGCGCCGCTGTGGGCGTGGCCAGCAGTTGCGGATGGCAGGCCGGTTGCAGGCGGTCCTCCAGCAGCACGCGGAAGCTGCACTCGGCCTGGGCGCTGAGGTCGTCGCGCACGGCGATGTCGATGGTCTGGGTGGCCATGTCCGGGGTTTCGTCGGTGGTCAGCAGCCAGAGGTCCACCTCGGGGTGGTGCCGGTGGAAGTCCGCCAGGTTCGGCACCAGCCAGTGGCGGGCGAAGGCCGGCGTGGTGTTCACCACCAGTTGGTTGGGCTTGCGGTACTGGTCCAGCCGGCGGATGCCCACGGCCAGTTGCTGAAGCATCGACTGGGTGGTGCTGAGCAGGTCCAGGCCGGCGTCGGTGAGGGCCACGCTGCGCCCGTTGCGGAAGAACAGCGGCTGCTCCAGGTAGCTTTCCAGGCTGCGGATCTGCTGGCTGATGGCCGACTGGGTCAGGTGCAGCTCGTCCGCCGCCTTGTGGAAGCTGCCCAGCCGTGCGGCGGCTTCGAAGCCCCGCAGGGCGTTCAGGGGAGGCCAGTGCTTGAGCATGATTGATAAGCCTGTCTAATCAGATATATGGAAAAAGCATCGTTTGTTGGCCCGAACCATAGGGCCTAGCATGCAGGCCATCACCGCGGCCACGGTTTTCAGTGATAACAAATTTTTAACTGAAGGCACTTTGTATGCAACTCGACGATGCACGCGACGGCTGGTTCATGCCAGCGGAATGGGCACCCCACGCCGCTACCTGGATGGCGTTTCCCCACAACCAGACGCTCTGGGAGCACGGCTGGGGCGTGACCCTGGCAGACGTCCAGGACGACTTCGCCCGGGTGGCCAACGCCATTGCCCGGTTCGAGCCGGTGAAGCTGGTGGTGGACCCGTCCGCCGTGGAGCGGGCACGGGCGCTGTGCGGGCCCAATGTCGAACTGGTGGTGATGGCCATCGACGACAGTTGGTGCCGCGACTCCGGCCCGAGCTTCGTGCTGCACCCACGCCTGGGCGTTGCCGGCGTCAGTTGGCGCTTCAATGCCTGGGGCGGCAAGTCGGCCCATGGTCTGGACGCCACCCTGGGCGCGCGCATCCTGGCGGACCTGGGCCTGGACTGCCTCCATGCGCCGCTGGTGAACGAGGGCGGCGCGATCCATGTGGACGGGCAGGGCACGCTGATCACCACCGAGTCGGTGCTGCTCAACGCCAACCGCAACCCCGGCGTGAGCAAGGCCGAGATGGAGGCGCTGTTCGCCCGCCTGCTGGGGGTGCGCAAGACCATCTGGCTGCCGGGCGACCCGGACCACGTCACCGGCGACATGACCGACGGCCACGTGGACGGCGTCTGTGCCTTCGCCCGACCCGGCGCGCTGCTGGTGGACGCCACCCGCGACAGCGGCTCGGTGTACGCCGACGTGGTGCGGGAGAACCGCCGTGCACTGGAGCTGGCCACCGATGCCCGGGGCCGTCGTTTCGAGATGCTGGAGCTTTTCGAGGCCACCGACGCGGTGGACACCGAGGCCGAGGTGTTCTGCGCCTCCTACACCAACTTCTACATCGCCAACGGCGCCATCATCATGCCGGCCTACGGCATTGCTGCGGACGACGAAGCGGCTGCCACGCTGCGCCTGGCGTTCCCCGGCCGCGAAGTGGTGCCGGTGCGCATCAACCACCTGGCCCATGGCGGCGGCGGGGTGCACTGCATCACCCAGCAGCAGCCGGCCTGGCCGGTGGAGGGTTGAGCCCATGAGCCTCCTCACTGTTGCCACTACGCAATTCGCCTGCAGCTGGGACCTGGCGCGCAACCTGGACCGGGCCGAAGCGCTGGTGCGCGAAGCGGCCGCCCAGGGCGCCCGGCTGATCCTGCTGCAGGAGCTGTTCGCCACCCCGTACTTCTGCATCGAACAGGACCACCGCCACCTGGCCCTGGCCCAGGAATACGGGCGCAGCCCGATCCTCGCGCGCTTCGCCGACCTTGCCCGGGAGCTGGGCGTGGTGCTGCCGCTGAGCTGGTTCGAGCGGGCCGGCAACGCCTACTTCAACGCCCTCAGCGTGGCCGATGCCGACGGCCGCCTGCTGGGTGTCTACCGCAAGACCCACATCCCCAACGCCATCGGCTACCAGGAGAAGGAGTACTTCAGCCCCGGCGACACCGGCTTCCGCGTCTGGGATACCGCCCATGGGCGCATCGGCACCGGCATCTGCTGGGACCAGTGGTTCCCCGAGACCGCGCGCTGCCTGGCGCTGATGGGCGCCGAGGTGCTGCTGTTCCCCACGGCCATCGGCTCTGAGCCGGGGGCGGCCGGGCTGGACTCTCGCGACCATTGGCAGCTGACCCAGCGTGGCCACGCGGCCGCCAACATCCTCCCAGTGATCGCCGCCAACCGCGTCGGCGAGGAAGTGGCCGGCAGCGACGCCGACCTGCGCATGCGCTTCTACGGCTCGTCCTTCATCACCGACCACAAGGGCCGCCTGCTGGCCGAGGCGGACCGTGAATCCGAAGGCGTGTGGGTGCAGGCGCTGGACCTCCCGGCCATGGCCGAGGAGCGCCTCACCTGGGGCGTCTACCGCGACCGCCGACCGGAAATGTACCGCCCGCTGCTGGGCCTGGACGGGCGCCACACCCACTGCCACTGGCACCCCACGGAGGCCGGCCGATGAACCTGGGCAGATCCCTGCTGGTCCTGGCCCTCGGGCTCGGCCTGGGCAGCGCGCACGCCGAGGAGAAGCTGCTGCGCCTCTACAACTGGGCGGACTACTTCGCCCCCGACACCCTGGAAGCCTTCACCCGCGAGACCGGCATCCGCGTCATCTACGACGTGATGGACAGCAGCGAGACACTGGAGGCCAAGATGATGTCCGGCCACAGCGGCTACGACCTGATCTTCCCCGGCGATACCGTGGCCGAGCGGCTGATGCGCGCCGGTGCGCTGCAGCCGCTGGACCCGGCCAGGCTGGAGCACCTGGACGAGATCGAGCCCGGCCTCAAGACCCTGCAGACCCGCTACCCGTACTCGCGCCATGCCACCGTGCCTTACACCTGGGGCACCATCGGCCTCACCTACAACCAGGCGCAGATCGACGCGCGCCTGCCCGGTGCACCGGTCAACAGTCTGGACATGCTGTTCAAGCCCGAGCTGGCCGCGCGCTTCGCCGATTGCGGCATCTCCCTCATCGACTCCCCCGACGAGGTGCTGGCAGTGGTGCTCAACTACCTGGGGCACGACCCGCGCAGCGCACGGCCGGAGGACCTGGCCGAGGCCGTGGCGCTGCTCAAGGGCATCAAGCCCTACATCCGCAAGTTCCAGTCACAGCCGGTCACCCAACTGGTCAACGGCGACATCTGCCTGTCCCTCGGCTACAGCGGCGACATGACCCAGGCCCAGCGCAGCGCCGACGAGGCCGGCAAGGCCGTGCGCTTCCAGTACCGGGTGCCCCGCGAAGGCACCACTGTGTGGATGGACACCATGGCCATTCCCGCCGACGCCATGCACCCGGAGTACGCCTACGCGCTGATCAACTTCCTCATGCGCCCCGAGCGCATGGCAGCCATCAGCAATGCCACCGGCTACCCGACCTCCAGCGCGGCGGCGCGGCCCCTGGTGGCCGAGGACATGCGCAACAACCCGGACATCTACGTCGACGCGGCCACCTACCAGCGGCTGATTCCCGGCAAGGACATCCCCCAGCGGGACATGCGCGCGCGGATGCGTGCCTGGACCACCTTCAAGACCGCCCGGTCCCCGTGACCGCCCGTTGAACGGAGCACGTGCAATGACGACACGACGCGATTTCATGAAACACATGATGCTGGCCAGCGGGCTCGGTGCAGCGGCCACCCTGGGCCTGGGGTTCGGCGCGGCGCGGGTGCCGGCGGCGCTGGCCGCCAGCTGGTACATGCCCGGCGAGCACCACCGCCAGGAGCGGGTGATCATCGCCTACGCCGCATCCCCCGCCATCTGGGAGGACTGGGCCGGCGCGGTGAACGCCACCCTGGGCAAGCTGGCCCGCACCATTGCCAAGTACCAGCCGGTCACCGTGCTGCACCGCCCCGGCCAACTGGCCCAGGCGCGCAGTGCCTGCGGCACGGTCAACGTCGAGTACCTGCCGGTGGCGCTGGATGACGTGTGGGTGCGCGACTACGGCGGCTGCTTCGTGACGGACGGTGCCGGCGGCCTGGGGCTGGTGGACTTCAACTTCAACGGTTGGGGGCGCAAGCAGGCGGCCGGCAATGACACCCACGTCGCCGACCTTCTCAGCGAGGAGATGGAGGCCAGCTACCTGCGCAGCGCGCTGGTGGGCGAGGGCGGCGGTATCGAAGTGGACGGCGCCGGCACGGCGATCCTCACCGAGAGCTGCTGGATCAACGGCAACCGCAACCCGGGGCTGGGCAAGGCACAGATCGAGGCGGAGCTGAAGGCCAACCTCGGGCTGCGCAAGATCATCTGGCTGCCCGGCATCAAGGACAAGGACATCACCGACGCCCACGTGGACTTCTACGCGCGCTTCGTGGAGCCGGGCGTGGTCATCGCCAACCTGGACAACGATCCCAAGTCCTACGACTACGCGGTGACCCGCCGCCACCTGGAGATCCTCAAGGCGGCCACCGACGCCGATGGCCGTCGCCTGGTGGTGCACACGCTGCCGCCGCCGCTGAAGGTGCGCAGCAATGCGTACACCCGGGGCAACCCGGACTTCGCCCCTGGCTACATCAACTTCCTGCTGCTCAACGGTGCGGTGATCGCCCCGCAGTTCGGCGATGCGGCGGCGGACGCCTACTGCAAGTCGCTGCTGACCCGGCTCTACCCGGGGCGGGTGGTGGAGCAGTTGAACATCGACCCGATCGCCGCCGGGGGTGGTGGCATCCACTGCGTGACCAAGCATCTGCCACAGGTCTGAGGGCAGGTGCAACCCGGCGTGATGGCCGGGTGCTACCCACAGAAACGGTGGATGACGCTGTGGATAAGCGGTTGACCGACGACCTCGGCGCCCGGCAGGCGGGGCCTGTGCCGGGCTGGTGGTTTTATGAACGGTGGGTGTGCACAAGATTGCTGGGCGGGAAGCCCGTGCGCGCCGGGTTGCACCGGCGCGCACGGTGTTTCAGCGCTTGCGCTGCCGTGGGCGCAAGCGGCGCCAGCCGATCACCACGCCGCTGAGGCAGATCGCCAGGCCACCGAGGCTGAAGCCGATGACCAGCGCCTCGCGCAGCAGGGGCCGCTCCAGCAGCGGGGGCCAGTCCCAGCTGTGCAGCAGGTTGAATAGCCAGCGGCCGGCCCGGCGGTTGCCGTCCAGCACATCCAGCACCGCGCCGGTGTGCGGGTCCAGGTGGACCCAACTGTGGCCGTCGTCCTCGAACTGGAGTCGTAGCATCGGCAGGCGGCGGGGCTGGCCGCCGTACATGCTGGCATCACCGCGGGCGTAGTAGTACGCGTCGTAGTGCTGCAGCCATTCGGCGTGGGCCACCGGGATCGGCGCGGCCGCTTCCAGGGTGGCCTGGGGCAGCCGTTCCAGCGCCGCGCCGGTGCCGTCCTGGGGCAGCACGCGGCTGTTGCCCTGGGCATCCAGCGCGCTGAGGTAGGCGTGCCCGCCGAGCATCCGCCATTCCAGCTCCACCGGCGCCAGGCCCGATTGCTCCAGGCGCTGCAGGGCGTCCGCCAGGTCGCCTTGCAGTGTCGCCGCGCTGAGCGGAGCGCCCTGGAAGACTGCTGGCGTCAAGGCCGAGCGGCCTTCGGTGAGGTGCCAGGGGCGCATGGACATCAGCCCGCTGAAGACCCACAGCACCAGCAGGGTGCCGAACAGCAGCCCGCTGATGTGGTGCCAGCGACCGAACCCCGAGGGGTAGGGCGAGCGCGAGCCGCTGCGGTAGGGCTTGGAGAAGCGCCAGCGCAGCAGCCCGACCACCATGCCCAGCAGGGCCATCAGCGTGGCGGCGAGGGCGAGGTAGATGACGATGTTCGACCAGGCGCCATCCAGCCACCCGCCGCGCAGCGGGTACAGCCAGTGCAGCCAGGCCCCGAGCAGGTTCCAGGCCCGTTCGTGGGCGCTGGCGTCGCGCACCACTTCACCGGTGCGCGAGGACAGGTAGAGCTGGGTGCCGGCGGCATCGCGCAGTTGCACGCGGTGCAGGGGCCGGTCCCCGTCCAGGGCACGGCTGTGGCTCCAGAGGTCTTCGTCGACCAGCCCGAGGTGGCCCGCCTCGGCGTCGCCGAAGTGCCGGGCGATGCCCAGCGCTTCGGCGGAACCGACCCCGTCCAGCACCTGGCCGCTGCGGGCGTCCACCGCGCGGTTGCCGCTGGCGTAGCCGAGCAGGTAGCGCGGCTCACCCGCCACCTGGGCCAGGCGCAGGCTGCGCGGCGGCTCGCCGCCGGCCGCCTGCAGGGCCTGGGCCGGCGATACGCAGCCGGCACAGGCCAGCGGGGCCTGGTGCTGCAGGCGCTCGGCCTGGGTCAGCTTGGGGTAGCCGACGTAGAGCATGACGATGCCGGAGACGAACCACAGCGCCATGAACAGGCACAGCGCGATGCCCAGCCAGCGGTGCCAGAGGTAGAGGTGGCGTTTCATCACGGCCGCCTCAGAAACGCAGGTCCAGCGCTACTTCGAGGCTGCGCGGTTCACCCAGGTAGTACTGCGCGTTGCTCTGGTGGATGAAGCGCGCGTAGACCTCGTCGGTCAGGTTGCGCAGCCGCGCGCTGACCTTGGTGTTGGCGTCCAGTTGATGCTCCACGAAGGCGCCGTAGAGGGTGTAGGAGGGCACCCACTGGGTGTTGGCGTTGTTGGCGTACACCGCCGAGACGTAGCGCGCGTCCACGCCGGTGCGCCAGCCTTGTACCGGCTCCCAGGTGAGCCAGAGGTTGGCCAGGCGGTCGGGGATGTTCACCGGGGTCTTGCCCTTGCGCGAGACGTTGACGCCGCCGACGGTCTCGTTGAAGTCGTCGAAGCGGGCGTCCACCCAGGCGACGTTGCCTTCCAGGGTCCACTGCGGGGTGAAGCGGTAGGAGGCCGCCAGTTCCACGCCGTCGGAGGTCTGCTGGCCGGCCTGGACGGTGCCGTTGGGGTTGTTGACGTCGCTGATGGGGAAGTCCTTGCGGACGATCCGGTAGGCGGCGACGGTGGCGCTGCCACGGCCTTCGTCGAAGTCCAGCTTGCTGCCCACTTCCAGTTGCTTGCCGGTGCTCAGGTCGTAGTCGCGCACCTGGGTGAAGGAGGCGCCGGTGAGGGTGCCGCCCGGCGGCTCGGCCGAGGTGCTGTATTGCACGTAGAGGTTGGCGTCGGAGGTGAACTGCCAGACCAGCCCGGCACGCCCGGTGATGGCGTCCCAGCGGCGCTCGAAGGAGGACGGCGCGTTGGCGCTGACGGTGCCGTGGTTGGTGGCGTCCAGCTCGATGTGGTCGTAGCGCAGGGCGGTGATCAGCGAGAAGCTGTCGGTCAACTGCTGGCGGTTTTCGGCGAAGCCGGAGGTGGTGCGCACCTCGTTGCTGCGGGCCTTGACCAGCCCGCTGGCCATGCCGGGGATCTCGTCGAAGCTGCCGGGGTTTGGGTTGCCGGGGGTGACGATGTCGACGGTGCCGCTGCTGGAGCGCGGGTAGACGCTCTGCTGGTTGACGCTGTAGTCGAGGCCGAAGGCCCAGTCGCTGACGCGGCCGAACAGCTCGCCCTTGTGCAGCAGCTCCAGGCGGTTGCCGTTGAGCTCCTGGTCGTGGCGCTGCAGGTAGGCGCCGCTGCGGACGATGTTGCCGGCGGCGTTGTACTTGTAGACCTCGAGGTTGCGGTAATCGCGCTGGCCTTCGTAGTGGTAGAAGGTGTTGCGCAGGCTGGTGGCGTCATCCACCTGGTAGTCGGTGATGGAGCGCAGCCAGCGGGTGCGCTGCTCGTAGCGGCCGTCGTCGACGTTGTAGTTGCTGAAGCGGTCGTGGCGGTCGATCTTCAGCTCGCCGGTGCGGTTGGCGTTGAGCGTCGGTGCGCCCCAGTAGGGGCTGTCTTCCTTCTCTTCCAGGTACTCCACCGCCAGGGTGTGGGAGAGGCGGTCGGTGAGGTCGCTGAGCAGGGAGAAGGCGACGTTGCTGGCGCCGCGCTCCTGGCGGTCGATGTAGCCGTTGCTGTCGTTGCGGCTGAAGTCCAGGCGCGCGTAATGACGCGGGCCGGGGCCATCGTTGAGGGCGCGGTTGATGCCGATGGAGGTTTCCCGGTCATCGAAGCGGGCGTAGCGGATGCGCGCTTCGCCGCTGTCCTCGCGGCTGGCCAGGCGGGTGATGTAGTTGAGGCTGCCGCCCACCGAGCCGCTGCCGTGGAGGAAGGAGGAGGGGCCGCCGACCAGCTCGACGCGGTCGTAGATCCAGGCGTCCACCGGGCGGTTGGCGGCGCTGTACTGCAGGCTGATGCCGTTGAACAGCTGGTTGACCTGGGCGCCGTTGAAGCCGCGGTAGGCGACGTAGCCACCCCAGCCGGGCGGGGCGGAGGCGTTGACGCCGGGCAGGGCGTTGGCCACGTCGAGGAAGTTGCGCGCGCCGATGCGGTCGATCTTCTCGCGGTCGGCCACCGCCACCGAGGCGGGGTTCTCCCGCAGGCTCAGGCCCAGGCGCGAGGTGCCGGGGGATTGGCTGTCCAGGTCCAGGCCGGGTTGCTTCTCGGCGTCGGCGTTGACGGTGCTGGTGGGCAGTTCGAGGGCGTCGTGCTTCTTTTCAGCGGCGTAGGCGAGGTTGCAGGCGCAGATCGCCAGCGCCAGGCAGGTGTACTTCGGGGTCATGGAGACTCTTTCCTTGCAAGCGTGCAGCAGCGAGCCGGCGCGTCAGGCGCCGGGGCGGTTCAGGCGGGCAGGAAAAGGGCAGGGGAGGCGCGGGGATTGAGCGAGGGCCAGCGCTCGCGGGGCGGTGGCTGGGGGTGCTGGTTGGCGTCGAGGGTGACGCCGCGCGGGGCAATGCCCAGGTCGAGCTGCCAGGCGTCGCTGTTCAGTGCGACGGCGGCGGCGTAGGACGAGCACAGCGGGCAGGTGAACTGCATCGGCGCGTGGTCGCTGCCGTTGTCGTCGAGGCCGTCGGAGGCATCGTGACCGAGGCTGCAGTAGCCGCCGTCGAGACCGCTGAGCTCCAGGCCGCTCATCTGGCCATGGTGCAACCCGCAGGCGAACAGGCTGAACAGGACGCTCGCGTAGAGCAGCCAGGCGGTCAGTGTCCGGGTCGAGGGGGCGGGTTTCATGGGCGGCGACTTTATCAGTCGGCGGTGCTGGCGCGATACGGACGTGTCCGAAATTTCCCTGCCAAATGAAAGGCTTGGCCCTTTGCTTCATGGGGTGAAAGCGAGGCTGCGACCATTCGGGGCCTGCAGGTGTTCTGTGCGGGTCGTCATCACTGGATGGTCGCCGCTCCGTTATGCTGCGCGACCGATCACCGCAGGGCACCCCGGATGAGCGAGCCGACCCTCACCCCTTATCGCATCAGCGAGCAGGACTACCTGCGCAGCAGCCGCCTTGGCGGACGCTTGCGCACGCGCCACCGCAACCTGCTGCTGGCAGGTGTTTTCGTGCTGGTCGCCATGGCGTTGTATTCGCTGAAGGTCGGTGATCGGGCGACGGCCTATCCCCTGGTGGCCGGCATCGGTGGCGGGGGGCTGGTCGCGCTGGCCTTGCGCCTGCTGGTGCAACCCATGCTGATGCGCCGGCAGTACCGCCGCTACGCGCTGATGAAGCAGGAGCAGCGGGTTGGCTTCGCACCCGAAGGGCTGCACTTCCAGTCCGCCGTGGGCGAGGCGGTGGTCCATTGGGCCAACTTCCATGGCTGGCGGGAGAACGAGGCGTTCCTGGTGCTGTTCATCGCGCCCCGGGTCTTCTACGTGCTGCCCAAGCGGATCGCCGAGGCGGGCTTCCCCCTGGAGGCGCTGCGCAACGCCTTGGCTCGGGAAGTGGGGCCGTCCTGCTGAGGCGTGTTCGGGAATGGGGCCTGTGCACGGCCCTGCCGGGCCACTTGTGGGTAGAGTGGCCGTCCCTCGACATCACCACGGAAGGTCCATGAGCACGCCACGCATTCGCCTCTTCGCGGACAACGTCCATTTCGTCGACACCGATTTCCGACGCCCGCAACCCCTGGGCCCCGTCAACAGCACGCTGGGCAAGCTCATCCTCGCCGTGATCCTGGGCATGCTCGGGCTGTTCGTGCTGGGCTTATGGAGTGATCAGGAGTGGCTGGTGGCCCTGGGGCTGCTGGGTGCCGTGGTGGTGCCGCTCGTCATGCTGGGGGTGAGCAGTTGGCTGCACCCGCCGGCGCGCGAAGAGGCCTACTTTGACGCCGAGGGCCTGTTGCTGAAGCTTGTGCCGGCACGCGAGTCGGAGCCGGGGCGGGAGGTGCGTATCCCTTTCGCGACCCTGCAGGACCTGGTGATGGAGTCCAAGGTCAACCGCGAGGGCAGCCGCATCCACCAGTGGCGCCAGTACCGCATCCGCACCCATCAGGAAGGGGAGCGCCCCCACGTGATGATCAACACCTTCCGCCCGCTGCACCTGGTGCTCCAGGACCTGGAACGGATCAGCCAATTACCCGGTGCGGCTGAACTGCCGATACGCCTCGAACTGCCCCGGGACCAGCATGACGCGCTGATGCAGGTGGAGCGCTGAGGGTCAGCCGGCGGCGTCGGCCTGCCGCGCAGCGCGTTCGCTGACGAAGGCCTGGAACGCCTGCAGCGGCAGCGGGCGGCTGAACAGGTAGCCCTGGAACTGCAGGCAGCCGTTGTCGGCGAGAAAGCGCTGCTGCGCCTGGGTCTCCACGCCCTCGGCGATCACGCTCATGCCCATGCTCTGGCCCAGGGCGATGACGGTGCGCACGATGGTTTCGCTGCTGCTGTCGGTGAGCACGTCGCAGACGAAGGAGCGGTCGATCTTCAGCTTGTCCAGGGGCAGGCGCTTGAGGTGGCTGAGGGACGAGAAGCCGGTGCCGAAATCGTCGAGGGTGAAGCGCACGCCGTGTTCCACCAGGGCGGCCATCTTCCGCGACAGGTCCTCCATGTCCTGCACGATCAGGGTCTCGGTCAGCTCCAGTTCCAGGTTGCGCGCCTCGATTCCCGACTGCTGGATCAGCCCCAGCACGTCGTTGACGAAGGTGGCCTGGCGGAACTGGTTCTGGCTGATGTTCACCGCCAGGCGCAGCTCGCGGAACAGCGGGTTGGCCTTCCAGGTGGCCAGTTGGGCACAGGTTTCGTGCAACACCCACTGGCCGATGGGGATGATCAGCCCGGTCTTCTCGGCGTGGTCGATGAACTCGCCGGGCGCCAGCAGGCCGCGTTGCGGGTGCAGCCAGCGGATCAGCACCTCGGCGCCGAGCACGCGCCCCTGGATGTCCAGTTGCGGCTGGTAGTGCAGCACGAACTGCTGCTCCCGCAGGGCCGTGCGCAGGTCGCGGTCCAGCTCGGAGCGCTCGGCCGCATCGGTCTGCAGGATGTGCAGCAGCAGAAACAGCATCACCGCGGCGGCGATGCTCTGCACCCAGGAACCGACCACGCGCAGTTCGTCCGGCAGGCCGTAGCCCAGGCCCGGGCTCCAGGTGGTGGAGGCCATGAAGGTGAACAGCGCCAGGCAGAACAGCGAGACGCCATAGCGCAGCCACATCGGCTCGTCGCGGAAGGCCATCAGCGCGGCCACCGACACCGGCAGCAGGTAGAGATGGGACGCCCGTGGGGCAGCCGGGCTGGGCTCGTCCAGCACCAGGGTGGAAATGCTGATGACCACCACCAGCACGGCGAACAGCAGGAGGTTGGCGCTGCGCGCACGGTTGCGCAGGGTCAGGGCCAGCACGCCGAGCCCGCAGAGCACCAGCAGCAGGTCCATCGCCACGATCAGCCAGGCGCCACGCACCGCGAACACGACGCCCCAGAGCCCACCGATCACTAGCATCACCAGGCTGGCCAGCATCCGCATGCGCCGCTCGCGGCGTTGGCCGATCAAGGCCAGGTCGTGGGCAAGCCACAGCTGCTTCAGGCGTTTGAAAAAAGGCTGGGACGCGGGCATCGGCGGCTGAATACCTGGAGGGTCGGTATTCATTCTTGAGGAGGTTTGGCCGTTTGCAACCCGACGGCAAGCGAAACGGCAGCCTGTGTCGTGGATGGACAAGGGGAGCACGGCGTTCCGGGGTGCCGGTGCCAGGTGGGTGAGGGAGGGGTGCACAACAAGAACAAGGCCCGCCAAGGCGGGCCCGAGGTCCAGCGAGGGATGGTGTGTCAGAGCAGCGAGAGCGGGTAGCTCACGATCACACGGTTCTCGTCGAAGCGGTTGGTGTTGCCCCAGTCGCGGCGCTGGCTGGAGTTGCGCCATTTGACGGACAGGTTCTTCAAGGTGCCGGACTGGATGATGTACGCCAGCTCGCTCTCGCGACCCCATTCCTTGCCATCGGTCACGCTGCCGACATGGACGTTGCTGCCGTGGATGTAGCGGTTCATCAGGGTCAGGCCGGGCGCGCCGAGGGTGGCGAAATTGAAGTCGTGGCGCAGCTGCCAGGAACGCTCCCTGGCGTTGTCGTAGCTGGAGTTGTAGCTGTCGTTGGCCAGGGTGCCGCCGCTGGTGCCGTTGACGCGCATCCAGGCGTTGTCGCCGCTGAGCTTCTGCAGGCCCAGGTAGAAGGTGCTGCTGCCGTACTTGGCGGAGAGCAGGGCGGACCAGGTGCGGTTGTCGAGGTCGCCGGCCCGGGCGGAGCCGTCTTCCCGGCCGGTGAAGTAGCTGAGGTTGGCGCCCAGGGTCCAGTCGCCCAGAGGCTGGTTGTGCGCCACCTGCAGGTAGTTCTGGCGGTAGATGTCCTGCAGCTCGGCGTACCAGAGCCCGACCAG
Organism: Pseudomonas sp. ENNP23; assembly: GCF_001728945.1. Taxonomy (NCBI): domain Bacteria; kingdom Pseudomonadati; phylum Pseudomonadota; class Gammaproteobacteria; order Pseudomonadales; family Pseudomonadaceae; genus Pseudomonas; species Pseudomonas sp. ENNP23. The sequence goes on along the minus strand of NZ_LYSP01000012.1, from coordinate 80,160 downwards.
GGTGCGGTGCTCGTTGAAGCTGTATTCGCCGCCGGCGAAGCTGAAGCGGTCGGAGGTGAAGGCCGCCTTACCCATCAGGGACAGGTCTTCCATGCTGGCGTCGTTGCGCGGGCTGTTGCCGCGGAACTGGCCGCCGTAGAGGGTCAGCCCGGTGATCTCCCGGGAGGTCACCTGGGCGCCCTGGAAGGTCTGCGGCAGCGAGCGGCCATCGTCGGCGCGCAGGATCGGCAGCACCGGCATCCACTCGCCCACCTTCAGCTCGGTGTTGGCGGCCTTTAGCTTGCCGGCCACCGCCAGGCGGCCGAAGTCGTCGGCCGGGCGGCCGTCGTCGTGCACCGGCAGCAGTTGGGTGCCACGGGTGCCCTTGCCGCCATCGAGCTTGAGGGCGTACAGCCCGAGCACGTCGACCCCGAAGCCGACGGTGCCCTGGGTGAAGCCGGACTTGGCGTCGAGGATGAAGCCCTGGGTCCATTCCTCGGCCTGGTCCTGGGTGCTGGTGCCGACGAAATTGCGGTTCATATAGAAGTTGCGCAGGTTGAGCGTGGCGGTGCTGCCGTCGATGAATCCCGGGTTCTCGGCAGACTGGGCGGCCTGGCTGGCGAGGGCGCTGGCCAGGAGGGTGGTATGCAGGGCGTGGCGATGAGTGAGGGGCATGGTGGCCTCTGTCTTGTTGTTGTCGGGGCGCAGAACGCCCTTCGCAGGGCGCGAATGGGTACGGGTTACGAGGTGGAGGGCGATCAGGCCGAGCGCAGGCTCCGCCGCGCCGGGCAGACGGCAGGGGGCTGGCGATCAGGTGCACGGGGGCACAAGGGGAAGCAGGTGAGGGGCATCGGGAGGACCTTTCTTGTCGTTATCGGGGCGCCGGTATCCGGGAGTCGGGCCTGGGCCGATAGTGGTGGGCGGCAGGGCGCCGTTCAATTCGCCGCAAGCGCTTGTGTTCGGTCAGCGAACGCAAAGTAACTGCTTCGTACATTTCTGCGTAACGCTGCAGGTGTGTTCCAGGTTTCAGCATGGGGGCCGTGTCTTCTAGAATCGCCGCACCCGCATCCAGGACCCACGCCATGGCCGGTAGCCAGATCGAACGCGCCTTCAGTCTCCTTGAACGTCTCACCTCCGATCCCCAGGGGTTGGCGCTGCAGGCCCTCTCCGATGAGCTGCAGATCCCCAAGAGCGCAACCCACCGCATGCTGGCCGAGCTGATCCGCCTCGGCTACGTGCGGCAGAACCCCGACAACAGCCGTTACCAACTGTCCACGCGGCTGGTGGCCATGGCCTTCCGCCACCTGGCCAGCAGCGGGGCGGACATCGTCCAGCCGATCCTCGACCGCCTGGCCCGGGAGAGCGCCGAGCTGGTGCGCCTGGGCGTGACCGAGGGCGGCCGGCTGACCTGGATCGCCAAGTCCCAGGGGGCTCGCTCCGGCCTGCGCTACGACCCGGACATGGGGCGGGACGCGCCGCTGTTCTACACCGCCTCGGGGCACGCCTGGCTGGCGGCCCTGAGCGACGCCGAGGCGCTGGCCCTGGTGGAGCGCCAGGGCATCGCCGACCCGGCCGGCTTCGGCCCCAACGCGCCGCGCTCGAACATCGAGCTGCTGGAGCGCCTGCGCTGCGCCCGTGAGCGCGGTTATGCCTGGGTGGTGGAAAGCTCCGCCGTGGGCATGTCGGCGATGGCCGCCGTGGTGCGCCACCCGGTCAATGGCCACGTCATCGGCGTGCTCAGCGTGGCCGGCCCGAGCGCCCGCCTGCCGGAAGTACGCATGCACGAATTGGCGCCGTACCTGCTGGCCGCTGCCGGTGAGCTGGCGGACGCGAGCCAGGCGTCCGAGCTGTTCATGTGAGGTCTCCTGCGTGTGCTGCCCGCTTCCGTAGATGGCTGTGGGGCTATTGCGTGAAAATGGAATTACGTTCTAAATATCGCGAATTCATTTTTGGAACACCTTCCAGCGAGGCGTGCGTGCCCACCCATTTCCCTGGCGACCGGTTGCACAGCCGGTTGTTCATGCGTGCCTGCTGACACCTTTCCGGCCGGAAGCTGCCCATGCCCGAGCAGGCGTGCTCCCTGGCCGACTTGAGGTTGCTGGGCGTTCTCCATTTCGGCTGTTGCGCCGCGCGTCTGGCGAACCAGGCATCGGCGCGAACCCTGGCGCTGCTGGCCGGTCTCTGATCCATCGGCCTTTGCGCCGGTTCTCGAGGTGTCATGAGCGATCCGATTTCAACCGCTGTCAGCCAGCCGTTGCGTGGCGTGGCGCTGGTCCTGCTGGCGACCTTCCTGTTCGCCGGGCACGACGCGCTGTCCAAGCACCTGGGGGGTCTGTACCCGGTGGTGATGGTGGTGTGGGCGCGCTACCTGGTGCACAGCCTGCTGATGGCCGGGCTGTTCCTGCCCCGCGCCGGCCTGCGCGGGCTGCGCACCCAGCGACCGGTGCTGCAGGTGCTGCGGGCGCTGAGCCTGCTGAGCACCAGCCTGCTGTTCACCACCGGCCTGCAGTTCGTGCCGCTGGCTGAGGCCACCGCGGTGAACTTCCTGGCGCCGATCCTGGTGACGGCGCTTTCGGCACCGCTGCTGAAGGAACGGGTCAGCGCCGGTCAGTGGCTGGCGGTGGCGATGGGCTTCGTCGGCGTGCTGGTGATCGTGCACCCGGGTTGGGCGCTGTTCACCCCGGCGATCCTCTTCCCGCTGGGGTCGGCCCTGGGCTTCTGCGCTTATCAGTTGCTGACGCGCATTCTCTCGGCCCACGACAGCCCCACCACCAGCAACTTCCTCGCGGGGGTGTGCAACACCCTGGTGATGAGCCTGTTGGTGCCGTTCTTCTGGCAGGTGCCGAGCCTGTTCGACGGTTTGCTGCTGGTGGCCCTGGGCACGCTGGGCATGGCGGCGCACCTGTTCCTGACCCAGGCCTTCCGCCATGCGCCGGCAGCCTTGCTGGCGCCCTTCGGTTATTGCCAGATCGTGTTCGCCGGGCTGCTGGGCTACCTGCTGTACGCCCATGCGCCGGACCTGACCACTCTGGTGGGCATCGGCATCGTCTGCCTGAGTGGGCTGGGGGCGGCCTGGCTGCAGCGCAGCCGTGGCTGAGGGTGGGGAGTGGAGCGTGCACAGCCGCGGGAAGGCCTGTGCGTGAGGCTGAAGCGGGGGCCGAGGCCCCCGCTGGTCAGTGTCCCGGGTCCTCCTCGTCCCGTTGCCCGCGCGGGCCGCGCAGGTGGTCGAAATAGAAGAGTACGAGGCCGAAGGCGACGATGATCGCCGAGACGGCCAGACCGAGATGAGCGTTCTGCATCATGGATTCCGTTTCCAATGGGTGCGGTGGGCTCAGGGCTGGTGGCGAGGGTGCGCCATTCGCCTGAGAAAGGCCAGCATGACGCCGCTCAGGAGGAGCATCCCGAACAGCAGGAGGGGGTAGGCGATCCACCAGGGCGCGCCGGCGGTCATCATGCTGAATTCCGACATGCCGCCGATGCTGGCCACCAGGTTGAGCGGCAGGAACACCACGTTGATCAGCGTCAGCTTGCGCAGCATGTCGTTGATGCCGTGGTTGGCCAGGCTGCCCCGTGCGTCCATCAGCGCGGCGAACACCGTGGAGTAGATCCGCGCCTGCTTGTAGCACTGCTCGTTCTCGATGATCAGGTCGTCCAGGGTCGCCAGGGCTGCCGCATCCAGTTGGTACTCGGTGGCGTGGTTGCGCAGGCGTACCAGTACGGTGGCGTTGCTCTGGATGGCGTTGAGGTAGTGGATGAGGCTTTCGCTGAGGTTGACCATCTGCATCAGGTGGCTGTTGTCCAGCGAGCGGTTGAAGCGGGCCTGCAGCTCGCGGGCCACCAGCTTGATGACCCGCAGGTGGCCGAGGTAGTGGTGGACGCTGCTGAACAGCATGTCCAGCAGCACGTCGCGTGGGCAGTTCAGGGCTCCACGCTGGCCGACCCCTTGCAGCAGCGAATCGCCGGCGGCGATCACCAGCAGCCGTGTCGGCTCCAGCAGCATGCCGAAGGCGCTCACTTCGAAGACCATGCCGTCCTGCCCGGTGCAGCGCTCCGGGCGCTTCCAGATCAGGAACAGCCGCTCGCCGTGGAATTCGATGCGCGACACCTCGTCGGGGTCCAGGGCCGAGTCCAGCGCGTGCTGGTCCAGTTGCCAGGTGCGGCACAGGTGCTCGCGTTCGCCGGCATCGGGGTCGACGCACAGCAGCACGCTGGCGTCCGCTTCGGTGGTGCGCTGCAGGCGGCCCTCGCCCAGGCGGTAGGCATCGAGCATGGGCTCACCAGGCCTGGCCGCGACGGCGGAGGTCGAGGCGGCGGATGAACTCCTCCAGCACCAGAGCGTAGAGGTCGTCCTGCAGGTAGGCGTCCTCGATGCCGGCGTCCAGGTTGGGGTTGTCGTTCACCTCGATCACCACCACGCGGTCGCCGGCCTGCTTCAGGTCCACCCCGTAGAGGCCATCGCCGATCAGCCCGGCGGCCTGCAGGGCCAGGTCAACCACGGCACGGGGCGCCTCGTGCACCGGCAGGGTGCGGCACTCGCCGTTGATGTCGGCGCCCTTGGCCTTGTGGTTGTAGATCTGCCAGTGGCCCTTTGACATGAAGTACTGGCAGGCATACAGCGGCTTGCGGTTGAGGACGCCGATGCGCCAGTCGTACTCGGTGTAGCAGTACTCCTGGGCGAGCAGCAGCACCGAGTGCTCGAACAGCTCGCCGGCCGCGCGGCGCAGCTCGGCGGCGGAGGTCACCTTGATCACCCCGCGGGAGAAGCAGCCGTCGGGGATCTTCAGCACCAGGGGGAAGCCCAGTCGCTCGCCGACCTGCTCGATCTCGCCGAGGCGCTCGCGGTAGAGGATCTCGGTGGCGGGCATGCCCAGCCCGTGGCTGGCCAGTAGGTCGGCCAGGTAGACCTTGTTGGTGCAGCGCAGGATGGAGCTGGGATCGTCCATCACCACCAGCCCTTCGCTCTCGGCCTTGCGGGCGAAGCGGTAGGTGTGGCTGTCGACGCTGGTGGTCTCGCGGATCAGCAGGGCGTCGTACTCGGCGAGCCGTGCATAGTCCTTGCGGCCGATCAGGTCCACGGCGATGCCCAGGCGCTCGCCCACCTCGACGAAGCGCTGCAGGGCCAGTGGGTTGGAGGGCGGCAGCGCTTCGCCCGGGTCATGCAGGATGGCCAGGTCGTAGCGGGCCTGGCGCGGTGCGCGGGGCTGGCGCCAGACCTTGCGGCTGAAGCGGTCCAGGGCGTCGGCGAAGAGGTCCTGCTGGTCGTCCCGCAGGCGGTGCAGGGCACCCGGTCGTACACCGGTCACCTGCCAGCGTTCGCCCTTGCGGAAGTCCACCAGCAGGATCGGGCAGGGGAAGGCTTCGAACAGTTGGCGGGCAATGTCCTGGAGACTTTCAAGTTCGGTGTGGCCGAAATAAAGACTCAAGGTGAACCCTTCGGTATTGCCGCAAGGTTGTTGTTCGAGTGCATCGTCCAGTGACGTCTCAAGTTCATCCAGCGCCAGCCCGTAGATGGACTTGCGGGTCAGCTCATTGATGGTCTTCACCGACGGGATGACTTTATGTCCGCGTGCCTCGGCCAACAGCGAACAGTAATAACCGTGGCCCAGGTACTTGTAGTTGCGACACAGGTTGATGACCTGCGCGCGCGGCCTGGAAGGCCCGCCGGGCGACTGTTCCAGGTAGTCGCGCGCACTGATCAGGTAATCCGTGGGGAAGTAGGCCGACCAGTCTTCGGTCCGCTCGACAATGATCAGGGGATGGTTGGAAAGTTCTTCCGTTTGAATCGGCCTCAATTTGAAAGTTGCCGCCGTTCGTGTTCTGTCCAATACTTCCTGCCACCGGTTCTGCACCGCATTCATGGGATTTATCGATCCGTTCGGGAACACAGGCTTTCTATTAAGCACGCGCTTTTGGAAATGTCCCGGACCGTTACGCACTCTTTACGGAGTTCCCATGAAACTTGATTTTCGCGTTGCTCGGGCGACGGATCTGCCCGAACTGGTGGCCCTGGAAAACCGCACCTTCAGTCACGACCGGCTCAGCCCCCGCAGCCTGGCCTGGATGGTCAACCGCGCCCATGCCGCCTTCACCGTGGCGGAGCATGAGGGGGCGGTGGTGGGCTATGCCCTGGTGCTGTTCCACCGGGGCACCTCCCTGGCCCGGCTGTATTCCCTGGCCATTGCCGAGCACCTGCAGGGCCGGGGCATCGGTCGGCAGTTGCTGGAGCAGGCGGAGCGCTGCGCCCACGCGCACGACTGCGCCTACCTGCGGCTTGAGGTGCGGGTCGACAACCCGGCGGCCATCGCCCTCTACGAGCGCGCCGGCTACCGGCGCTTCGCGGTGATCGACGACTACTACGAGGACCACGCCGGCGCGCTGCGCTACGAGAAGCGCATCCGCCAGCCGCGCCAGGCCGGCACCCGCCGCGTGCCCTATTACCCACAGAGCACCGACTTCACCTGCGGCCCGGCCTGCCTGCTGATGGCCATGGCGGCGCTGTACCCGCAGCGGGCCATGGAGCGTCGCGAGGAGGTGCAGCTGTGGCGCGAGGCGACCACGGTGTTCATGACCGCCGGCCATGGTGGCTGCAGCCCCCAGGGCCTGGCCCTGGCGGCCTGGCGACGGGGTTTCCGGGTGCGCCTGCAGGTGAGCCGGCGCGGGCCGCTGTTCCTCGAAGGCGTGCGCAGCGAGGACAAGCGCGCGGTGATGCGCCTGGTGCACGAGGTGTTTCTCGATGCCCTGGCCGGTACCGACGTGGAGCAGGTGGAGGCGCCCTGGGCGGAACTGGACGGCGGCCTGCGGGCCGGTGGGGTGCTGCTGGTGTTGATCAGCAGCTACCGGCTGACCCGTTCCAAGTCACCGCACTGGGTAGTGGTCACCGGGTGCGACGAGGATTTCGTCTACCTCCACGACCCCGATGTCGACCACAGCCGGCAGCCCCTGGATTGCCAGCACCTGCCGGTGAGCCGGGAAGCGTTCGCCCGCATGAGCGCCTTCGGCCGCCACAAGCTGCGGGCTTCGGTGACGCTGTTCCGCCGCGAGGGCTCAGTCGCCGCAGAAGCGCAGCCGGGTGACGCGGTAGTCGATCATGCTGCTGTGGGCCTGCATGGTCTGCAGCCACTGCTCGGCCACGTCGCGGCGGGTGAAGGCGCCCATGGAGGCGACCCGCTTCCAGGTGCGCTCCTCCCGCAGGCGTGACTCCAGGACGAAGACCGCCTCCAGGCCGTGGTCCTGGTACCAGGGCAGCGCCGCATCGCGGTCGTCGGGGCGCTGCTGCAGCTGCCGGACCTGGGCTTCGAGGGCTTCCAGCCTGTGTTGCGCCTCCACCAGGGCGGCCAGGGCCTGGTCGCGCTCCTGGCGGAGGAACTCGGTAAGCCGGCTGCTGGCGTGGTCGTCCAGAGCCAGGCGCTCGCGCTGTTCAGCCTGGCGCTGGCGCCAGGCACGCTGGCGTTCGGCGTTGCTCTGGGCCTGGCCGTTGCAGGGGCGCCCGCGCTTGCGCGGCGGAGGGGCGGTCGTGCTCATGGGGAAGTTCCGGGGGGCGTCGGAGGCTGATTATCGTTACGTAACAAAAACCTGCAAGTCCTCGATGATCTCGTCATTCAGGGTGTTTGGCGTTTTTTGCGTTACGTAACGAATAATCTGTGAAAACGGGTACTGATCATGAGCGGCTATTCCTCCGTTGCCAGGTCATGAAGCCGCCAGCGCACCGAGCTGACGCCTTTCTCCAGGCTCACCCGGCTGACCAGGCGCTCCAGTTGGGTGGTGGTGCCGGGTTTGCCGAGCAGTTCGGCGCGTACTTCCAGGCGCCCGGGTGTGGTCTGGTCCTGGCTGTGCAGCGATTGAAGGCGCAGGCTGCCGCCCTCCAGGTCATGCAGCATCAGGCTGCGCACCTGAATCTCGTCTTCGGCGCGGCAGACGATGTCGACGCTGTAGCGTTGTTCAACTTCGCTGCCGGGCAGGGTGTCCAGGTGGTTCAGGCGCTGGGCGATGTCACGCAGCAGGATGTTGGCGCAGAGCACTGCCAGGGTGCCGAGAGCGGCTTCCAGCAGCAGGCCCATGCTGCACAGCACGCCAATGGCGGCGGTGCACCAGAGGGTTGCGGCGGTGTTCAGGCCGCGCACGTTGAGGCCGTCGCGCATGATCACGCCGCCCCCGAGGAAGCCGATGCCGGAGACCACGTAGGCGGCGATGCGCGAGGCATCGCCGGCCATGCCCGGTACGCCCTGGCTCATCAGCACGAACAGGCAGGCGCCGGTGCTCACCAGGGCATTGGTGCGCAGGCCGGTAAGGCGCTGGCGCAGTTGACGCTCGGCGCCGATCAGCGCGCCGAGTGCGAGTGCTGCGGCGACCCGCAGCAGGAAGACTTTCCAATCCATGTTCCACCTCATGTCCGGCCGAGGGGCCGGGGTGTGTGCCGGATGACCGGCGCTGAAGGGGCGTGGATTGCACAGGCAGGCATCACCGTCGCGCAGGCAGCGCGTCGATGAACGTCAAGGAGGGGGCGTGTCGGGCCACCGTCCGCTGAAGGCAGCGAGACGGCGGCAGGGGAAACCGCTGGACGTGCTCGCTGTTCAGCCCTGTCGCAATCGACCGGGGCAACTGTCCAAGGGGTTCTCCTGTTACTGGGGAAGGGGCGGGCGGAATCTACGCGCGTCCCTGTATGAGGTCAATCGCGCCAGGCGATCCGTTCAGTCAGCGTTCAGTCATGCGCTTGCAGGCATCCGCGAAACGTTGTAGCGGGGCCCTCCCAAAGAGCTACAGGCGCGCAGGAAGGGGCTGACTGGCTGTGTGTCGCTGCGGCCCGCCTTGCGTCATGGGGTATGTGTCTTGGCACCTGGACATCGACCGCGTGGTCCGCTGAGTCAGCGAACGCTTCCCCGTTTCTCCGCAGCAAGGGCGGCACGTCGCAGCTCGGGCTGCTCAACGCCTGCATCCTTCGGCGTCTGAACAACAGCGACGAGTTGAACCAGATCTGCTGACCGAGAAAGCCTTCAGTCCGCGAGGGAGCTGGCGGACATCCGAGTGGGTTGACGGTGCAGGCTCTCTCGAGAAACCGATCCCTGTATCACTGCAGCAATATGCTTGTTCAAATTTTTCTTGAACTCTCGCTTAGTGGTCTACGCTCTAGTGCCAATGCGCTTGTAACCAAAACGTCAAAGCCTTGGTGCATAACACTGGAACTAGGTTTCTGATCTGTTTTGGCTTTGGCTTTGGGCTTCGATCAGGTAGTGTGTTCGAGGGACGAACGGATACGGCTTCAGGCAGTTTCTTCAATGCTTGGTGCCAGTTAGGACATCGACTGCTTCACTCCTTGTCGGTGTACATGCTTCGGGATAGGTAAGGACGTTCAATGGATAGATTCCGCATCGACAGCCACAAACTTATTTACCATCCGCAACGGGTGGCCCAGATGCTGGACGCAGGAGACGACTGGGAAAAAGCCAAGAAGGTCTACCCGATTTACGTAGAGGTTTCACCTGTCGGCGCTTGCAATCACCGATGCACATTCTGTGCGGTCGACTACATCGGCTACCAGGCTCGCATGCTGGACGCAGCTCGGTTCGCCGAGCGACTGACAGAAATGGGGCAGCTCGGCGTGCGCAGCATCATGTATGCGGGAGAGGGGGAGCCACTCCTGCACAAGAAGATCAATGAAATTGTGGAGGCGACCCGAGCCGCTGGCATTGACGTCTCGTTCACCACTAACGCAACCGTAATGAATGAGGCTTTCATTGAGCGGTCGTTGCCCCTCACGTCCTGGATCAAGGTTTCACTCAATGCGGGAACGGCAGAGACCTACGCCAAGATCCACGGTACCAAGCCCCGAGATTTCGACCGAGTGGTCGAGAACCTGAAGAGTGCGGTGGCAGCCAAACGCCGACACGGGCTCGCCTGCACATTGGGCGCTCAGGCGGTTCTGTTGCCTGAGAACGCGCACGAGATGGTGACACTCGCGACGCTGTGTCGGGACATTGGGCTGGACTATCTGGTCGTCAAGCCGTATTCGCAGCACCTGTTCAGCGATACCCATCTTTACGAGGGCATCAACTACACCAACTATCTGCCACTGGCTCGCGACCTCAGAGGGCTCAGCACCGATGACTTTCAGGTGGTGTTTCGTGAAAACACCATGAAGAAGTACATGGAGTCGGAGGAAAGCCGTTATACGCACTGCAATGCCACACCATTTTTCTGGGCTTATGTCATGGCGGATGGTTCGGTGTATGGCTGCAGCGCCTATCTCCTGGACAAGCGCTTCATGTACGGGAACCTCAACGAGCGCAGTTTTCAATCAGTCTGGGAAGGCCCTGAGCGTGAAGAGAACTTCCGCTATGTGAGGCACCAGTTGAACATCAAGGATTGCCGCAAGAATTGCCGCATGGACGAGATCAATCGTTACTTGTTCAGTCTGCGCGAAGGCAACATCGAGCACATGAACTTCATCTGACTGCCTTGCTGGGAGCCGGCCGGACAGGTCGGTATTGGTCGTCAACTCGATAAGACAAGGAAATAGGCATGAAGGCCTTGGTGACTGGCGGTGCCGGCTTCATTGGAAGCCATCTCTGTGAATTGCTGATCAGTGAAGGGCACGACGTTATAGCCCTCGACAACCTCACGTCCGGGCGCCTTGCGAATCTTCAACCGGTAAGCGGTGCGCCGGGATTCAGCTTCGCTCAAGTCGACATACGCGATCTGGAGGCCATGCGTTCGCTGTTCGAGGGGGTGGACTGGGTTTTCCATTTGGCTGGTCTGGCCGATATCGTGCCCTCCATCGAGATGCCCGCGCAGTACTACAGCACGAACGTCACGGGGACGTTCAACGTCCTTGAGTGTGCCCGCGCTGGCGGTGTGAAGCGTCTGGTCTACGCTGCCTCATCCTCCAGCTACGGCATCCCTGACCATTATCCTACCCCGGAGAACGCCCCCATTCGTCCGCAGTATCCCTATGCGCTGACCAAGTACATGGGTGAAGAACTCGTGCTGCACTGGGCGAGTGTCTACAGGTTCCCAGCGCTCTCGTTGCGGCTGTTCAATGTCTACGGGCCTCGCTCGCGCACCACGGGAGCGTACGGCGCGGTCTTTGGGGTGTTCCTTGCCCAGAAGTTAGCTGAGCGCCCATTCACCGTGGTGGGGGATGGGACCCAGACACGCGACTTCACCTATGTGACAGATGTCGCCCGAGCATTTCTTAGTGCAGCAGCTTCCGATGTCCAAGGCCTTGCCCTGAATGTGGGCAGCGGCAGTCACTACAGCGTCAACCGCTTGGTCGAGCTGCTCGGAGGCTCCGTTGAGTTTATTCCCAAGCGTCCTGGAGAGCCGGATTGCACGTTCGCGGACACCACCCGGATCCAGCAGGTTCTGGATTGGCAGCCAAGGGTCAATTTCGAGCAGGGCGTGGAAAACATGCTTGCCGTGATCGATGACTGGCGCGATGCCCCTGTCTGGGACCCCAAGAGCATCGATCAGGCGACGCAGGCCTGGTTCCAGTACCTCGGCCAATAAGGGCATTCAAGTGAACTCACCGCTTATGTTGGCGAATCGGGTAGCCGAGTTCGCGGAACTCATCGGTCGTTGCGAAATCACTGACCAGGCACGCTTGAAGATGCTCCTGGAGGATGGTGTCGCCACGTTGTGCGATCGGCTGGACACGTTGCGGGCGCAGGGGCGCAATCTGTACCTAGTGGGGAATGGCGGGAGCGCGAGTATCGCCGCCCATGCCGCCACCGATTTCTTCAATGTTGGCAAGCTGAAGGCCGTGACGTTGCACGAAAGCTCGTTGATGACCTGCATGGCCAACGACTTCGGCTATGAGAATGCCTATGCACGGATGCTGAGCCAGATGATGTCGCCCGGTGACGTGCTGATCGCGATCAGCAGCTCGGGCAAATCACAGAACATACGAAATGCCGCTGTAGCCGCCAACTCCGTTGGTGGCTATGTGGTCACGCTTACGGGCTTTGCACAGGACAATCCGCTTCGAGAGCTAGGGACCTTGAATCTCTGGCTCGACTCACACGATTACGGGCTTGTCGAGATTGGCCATCAGTTTCTGTTGCACAACATTTCCGACCGTTTCGGGGCGAGGGGGAGGCTGGCATGAGTAACAGCAAGGTCCTCAGCCTGAAAGAGCTTTCGGAACGAGCCTTGGAGCTCAAGCGCCAGGGCAAGCGCACGGTACTTTGCCATGGCACCTTCGACCTGATGCATACAGGGCACATCCGCTACCTTCAGCGCGCTCGTAAAGAGGGTGATGTGCTGTTGGTTACGGTCACGGCGGACGAGTTCGTGAACAAGGGACCTGGCCGGCCGATCTTCAACGAACACCTGCGCGCAGAGAACCTCGCAGCGCTCCAGTGCGTCGACTTTGTCGCAATCAACCCAGCGATGACGGCAGTGGAAGCCCTTCATGCCATCCAGCCCAGCGTGTACGCCAAGGGCAGCGAATACCGCGTCCAGGCGGATGACGTCACCGGTAACATCAATCGCGAGCAGGATGCTGTCGAAGCCCACGGTGGAGAGATGTTCTTCACCGATGAGATCACCTTTAGCTCCAGCCAGTTGCTCAACGAGCATTTCGATGTTTTCGCTCCGGAGACCAAGCGTTTCCTCGACCAGTTCAAGGAGCGCTGGACTGATCGCGAGCTTCATGGACTGGTCGACAGCCTGAGCGACCTGCGAGTGCTGGTCGTGGGGGATGCGATCATCGACCAGTACCACTATGTCTCGCCTCTTGGGCAGACTGGCAAAGGCAACGTTCTGGCCGTGCAGTACGACTCCGAAGAGCAGTTCGCAGGGGGATCGATTGCCGTTGCAAACCACATTGCACGCTTCGCGGAGTCAGTGACCCTGGCCGCAGGACTAGGGGACCGGGACAGTCACGAATCCTTCATCCGTGAAAAGCTCCAGCCGAACGTGACCCCGAATTTCGCCTATTTCAATAATGCACCCACGGTCACCAAGCGGCGTTTCGTCGACGGTGATCTGGCCAAGTTGTTCGAGGTGTACTTCTTTCACGATGAACCTGTCCTGGAAGGCAATGGCGAACGCATCCTGCGCTGGCTGGTGGAGAACGTATCCGACTACGACCTAGTGGTCGTGGCGGACTTCGGCAATGGCTTTATCACCCCCGAAATGGTCCAGGTCCTGAGCACACGCTCGCGTTTCCTTGCCGTCAATACCCAGATCAACAGCGGCAATCGTGGGTATCACGTCATCAACCGCTACCCCAGTGCCAGCTTCGTCTCCCTGAACGAGCCGGAGTTGCGCCTGGCCGCTCACAACCGCCATGACCCGTTGGAGCTGATCAGTGAGCGTGTCGCCGGTAACCTCGGCTCACGCTACGTGGCCGTTACCCGGGGTACGCGAGGGGTCATGATGCATGAGGTCATGGGGCAGACCTTCCATCGAGTTCCTGCCCTGTCGTCGCGGGTGATCGATCGGATCGGTGCAGGCGATGCATTCCTGTCTCTGGCAGCCCTTTGCCTGGGCAAGGGACTGCCAGCCGAGGTCGCTGCATTTGTTGGCAGCGTGGCAGCCGCCATGGATGTACAGATCGTGTGCAACCGTGAGCCCATCGATCCAGTGGCACTCAAGAAATACGTTTCCACCCTACTTAAATGATGAAGGAAACCGTCCCGATGACTGCTACCAGCCTGCTGTTTGCGATGTTGCGCATCCGGCGGATCGAGGAAGTGTTGGCCGCACGCTACGCGGAGCAGCAGATGCGCTGCCCGATGCACCTGTGCATTGGGCAAGAGGCCATCGCAGCCGGCGTGTGCAGCGCATTGCGCTCGACCGACAAGGTTTTCAGCAATCACCGGGCCCATGGACATTACCTGGCCAAGGGCGGGGACCTGAAGGCGATGGTCGCCGAGCTCTATGGCCGATCCACCGGGTGCTGTGGTGGACGCGGAGGCTCCATGCACCTGGTCGATCTGTCGGCCGGGTTTCTGGGGGCTACCCCGATTGTCGGGGGGACCGTCCCGCTGGCGGTCGGGGCAGCCTGGGCCGCGTCACTGAAGGGGACCGACGAGGTGACCGTGGTGTTCTTCGGTGATGGCTGTTTCGAGGAGGGCGTCGTGCATGAGTCGCTGAACTTTGCGGCCCTGCATCGACTTCCCATTGTGTTTGTGTGCGAGAACAACGACTTCTCCGTCTACACCCGTCGCAACGAACGCCAGCCGGAGCGGCCAATCCACCCTATTGCTGCAGCGCACGGGTTGCAAACGGCCTGGGGTGATGGCAACGATGTCGAGCAGATTGCCCGCACCGCCCACACCGCCATCGAGCGTTGCCGGGAAGGTGCCGGGCCTCAGTTCCTGGAGTTCCAGGTCTATCGCTGGCGCGAGCATTGTGGCCCCGATTTCGACGATCACCTCAACTACCGTACTCCGGCTGAAGTCGAGCTTGGTCTTGCTCAGTGTCCGATCCAGCGCCAGCTTGAGAGCCTCATGTCGCGAGGCGCATTGGCCTCTGCTGATCACCAGGACATGCTTCAGCAAATAGAGCGTGAGGTCGAAGATGCCTTCGACTACGCGCTCGCCAGCCCTACGCCCAGCACTGAAGACGGACGGGGGAAGCTCCATGCCTAACATCATCCGCCAATTGACATTCGTCGACGCTCTGCGTGAAGGCCTGGACCAGGCCATGGCACAGGACAGCCGGGTCATCGTGATCGGCGAAGGGGTCCCGGACCCCAAGGCCATCTTCAACACCACCGCAGGGCTGCGCGAGAAATACGGGAGCAAGCGGGTATTCGACATGCCGCTTGCCGAGAATGGCCTTACAGGGGCCTGTATCGGTGCCGCCATAGCAGGGTTGCGCCCGGTGATGATCCACCAGCGCATCGACTTCGCAATGCTCGCGATGGACCAGATCATCAACAATGCCGCCAAGTGGCATTACATGTTCGATGGCAAGTCCTCCGTGCCGCTGGTGGTTCGGATGATCGTCGGGCGGGGTTGGGGCCAAGGCCCCCAGCACTCCCAGAGTCTGCAGGCATTGTTCGCACACATCCCCGGATTGAAGGTGGTGATGCCTACCACGGCCCACGACGCCAAGGGGCTGATGATTGCCGCCATCGAGGACGACAACCCGGTGATCTTCATCGAGCATCGTTGGCTACACCATGTGAAGGATGACGTACCAGAGGCCTATTACCGTGTTCCCATCGGCAAGGCACGGGTTCTTCAGCAGGGCGACAGCGTCACCATTGCCGCGTTCTCCTACATGGCCTTCGAGTCGTTGATTGCAGCGCGTGCGCTGCTGGCGGAGCTGGAGATTGCGGTCGAGGTGCTGGACATGCGCTCGGCACGCCCCCTGGATATCGACTCGGTACTGGAGTCCGTGCGCCGTACCGGTCGATTGATAGTGGCCGATACGGCCCACAAGACCGGTGGAGTGGCGGGAGAACTGGTGGCGCAAGTCACGGAGCGTGCATTCGGATCGCTCCGCAAGGCGCCGATTCGCATTGCCTCGCCGGACTACCCGGCTCCATCTTCTCCATTCATGACGGAGCACTATTACCCGGAGCCTTGGCATGTTGCGGAAGCTGTGTTGAGCCTTCTGGACATGGAGCTGGATGCGAGGCGACGGGAGTGCTTGCTGGCCGTGATGAAGCGCAATGGGCCGCATGACGTTCCCAATCGGGATTTTTCCGGGCCTTTCTAGAACTGGGCATAACCATAATTCGCTGTGATGGGGACGTAATAAATGAATGAAAAGCTGCGCTATGCCGCTGTCGACACCTTCGTGCCCGGACCGGCCTGGGTGACGGCAAATGACGAAGAGCGCCTGGGCCGGGTTCTCCAGTTGCATGCGAGCAGCGAAACTCGTTTCCGTGATTCGCTGGTGGTGGTTTCGGCCAAGTCCGATGGTCAGGTGATTGTTCGTCTGGAGCAGCCCGTACCCGTCAATGAACGAGGTGCTCTGTTGCTGGACTTCGAGGCGTTGCTCAAAGAGAAGCTGGATGTCGGCTTGAATGTCTGGGCCGAGGCACTGGGCGACAAGAACTCCTTGCGCAACCTGCGTGGAATCGAGGTGAAGACACTATGACCGCTGCTGTACAGACCCGCGAAGGGGCGCTGATTCTCGACTCGCACAAGCTTTCTTACCACTACGACCGCGTGCAGGCCTGGGAAGAGGGGGAGCGAATTGCCCCGGTCAGCGTCGACATGTCGCTGACTCGTGCATGTAGCGCAATGTGTTCGTTCTGCTACGCGATGATGCAGGAGTCCCAAGCACGCAGCAGCATCAAGGTGGCTCATGCCCTCAATCTGCTGGATGATTTCGCTGAGATCGGCGTTCGCAGTGTTTCGCTGGTCAGCGACGGCGAGAGCACGCTCTCGCGCGCTTACGTGCCATTTATCCAGCACGCGGCGGAGCTGGGGATCGATGTGGGTAACGCCACCAATGCCTGGGAGTGGGAGCCCGAGAAGATCGACCAGGTGCTGCCCTACATGACATGGGTGCGCTTCACGGTCGCTGCTGGCCGACCGGAGAGCTATGCAGAACTCATGTTCAAAGGGCCCGAACATACGCAGGTATTTGACAGGGCGATCAGCCACATCCGCTACGCGGTTGAACTCAAGCGCAAACTCGGCCTCTCGGTGACCCTGGGTATCCAAATGGTCCTGATGCCCCACCTGCGTGACGAAATCATCCCGTTTGCACAGCTTGGCCTGGACCTGGGTGTGGACTATGCCGTCATCAAGCATTGCTCGGATGATGAGCAAGGCACCCTGGGGATCGATTACAGCCAGTACGAGAGCCTCCATGGACTACTCGAGCAGGCGGAAGGGATGAGCAACGAGCAGACCAAGGTGATCGTCAAGTGGAGCAAGATCCGTGACGGTGACAAGCCGAGCTACAGCCGGTTCTATGGCCCTCAGTTCCTCCTGCAGATCAGTGGCAGTGGATTGGTGGCGCCTTCGGGCATGTTCTTCAATGCCCGTTATTCGAAGCTTCATATCGGCAACTTTACCGAGGAGCGCTTCCGCGATATCTGGCGCTCGGAACGCTATTGGCGGGCAATGGATTATCTTGCGTCACCCAACTTCGATGCGCGGAGCATGATGGGTACATTGCCTATCCAGCACTATGTGAGTGTGGCACTCGACAACCACGCCAAGGGGATTCAGCGAATCCAGCCAGGTATCGGAGCTAAACCGCTCCACCACAACTTCCTGTGAGTCAAGGGTTGCAGAAAGCCGCCGTACACATGGCGGCTTGGCAAGGGGGTGGTGGTCAATGAATGGCCAAGGCAAAGAGGTAACGATCGCGGTAGTGATCCCCAACCGTGATGATGCAGCCTATCTTTCCGACTGCCTGCGTTCTGTACTGGAGCAGTCCGGTCGGCCCGATGAGGTCGTCTTTGTAGACGATGCGTCGACCGATGACAGCGTCGCGATTGCTCAGCGGATGCTCAAGGATGTCCCCGGGAGCCAGATTCTGCGTAGTGGCCAGCCGCTTGGCACCATGGGAGCTCTCAATCTCGGACTTTCCAGGGTTTGTTCTGAGTACGTGCTGTTTCTGGCTTCAAATGATTTCCTGCATGGGGAATTGATTGCCGATGCGCGCCAGTCGATCGAGCGGCTGGGTAGGCCCGGGGTGTGGTCGGCCATGGTCTGGATGGCCGGAGTTGATGGTGAGCCCCAGCGGCTTTTTGCACCAGCGCTGCTGTCAACGCATGAAGTGTTCCTGTCGCCAGATGCCTGTATCAGCCAGGCCAGCAGGCTCGGCAACTGGTTCACGGGAACGACCTTGCTGTTCCATCGGGAGACGTTGCAAGCCATCGGCGGGCTTGACGTCACCCATGGCGGGCTGGCTGACCTCCTGGCAGCCCTGACGCTTGCGAGCCTCAAGGGTGCCGTGCAGGTTCCCAGACCTTATGGCGTCATGCGGATGCATGCGGGTGGCTTTCTCTGGCAGACCCTGACTCGGGAGGAACGGCTGGAACAGGCCTTGCTGGCCCTGAAAACAGAGGGTCCGAAGCGCTCGCCGAAGTTGTTCAGTGACAGGTTCTGCCAACGAACGGAGCAGCGCTTCCGCTTTGCCGCCTTGCGTGCCATGGAGGGGCGGGCCTGGCCGAAGGGGCCTGCCTGGCAAACAGCCGAGCTGGCGGGCCTGCGAGCCCTGTGGCCATGCGTACCGAGTGGGCGCGCGCGCATCGCGCTGGCATTCCTGCTGCTTCGCCATTACGACGTACTTCCAACGTTCTGGTATCGATGGGCCAAGCCTTGGTGGGTTGGTCGTACCTATTCGCTCAAATGCATGAAAAAGACAAGGAAGAGGCTCGGATTCGCACAATGACTGCCAGGACTCGCAGAATTCTGATAACCCCGAATGTGGCGGCTCCCTATGATCAGCGGATGGTCAAGGGGCTTGCCGAGGGTTTCAATGCGTTGGGACATTTCGCCGGTGCTGTAGACACCCCTGTGGACGCTCATGAGTTGCTTCAGCTTTGCCGGAGCCTTTCCATCGACGTAGTGCTTCAGGTGAACCGGACCCGTGATCTGGGAGTGCCCCTGCCTGACGGTGTGCGCCACGTGGCCTGGTTCCAGGACGTCTATCCGGAGACTCAGGATGGGTTCGCGGAAACCTTCAAGGACAGCGATATTCTCTACACCCTGGGCAACCCCAAGGTTCTGGGCCTTCATGCGCCAGTACCCTGTCGTGTCGACAGCCTGTTCACCGGGGTTACCGACGCCATGCTTCGGTTCCCTCGAAGTGCGGTTGTGCAAGATCTCGACATGTCGCTCTGTGGCGGTCTGCCCCCGCCTGTTCAGATCACGCCAAATGGCGGAGCAGACTTGCTCTGGGCATTGGACAAACTGGTGGAGCAGCTCCCGTTCATTGGGCGCTCCCGGGCATTCTGGCTCTTGCGCAAGGCCTTGTTCAGCAAGAGGTTGCCCGTGGACTACGTGCCGTATGCCAGCCTGAAAGCGATCGCCATGATCGTGGAGGGCTTCTACCGGCCGTTGCGAGGGGAGCTGGATATACACGAACTGGCCGAGGCAATGAAGGCGCAGGTCGAGTTGATAGGCGCAGGCCCCACTCGACCGGCGGCCCGAGCTCGCAAGGATGGATCGCTGGCCCGCATACTCAAGCCCTACGCCGCGGCCTCGCGTGGACGGCGCGACTGGCGTGCTCGGTTGACGCGTTACCTGGCTAACGAGACCGCGTTCCAGGCTGACGCGGATCTGACGGCAGAGCAGCGAGCCATCAGTTACTTTTCCCAGTCACACCCTCGAATCATGGACAGGCAACTGCTCGTGGAATTGGCCTTGCAGGTCTCGCCATCCCTCGAACTCTGGGGGCCGGGCCTGAGTGCCCACGCGTTCGCAGCCCCGCACCTGAAGGGGATCATCACCAACCAGGATGACCTGCTGCGTGTCTATTGCCGGTCGAAACTCAACCTCAACAACAACACGCACGGATTGGGGCTGCACAGCCGCACACTGGAATGCATGGCTGTCGGTGGATTCGTGTTCATGCACCACTCTCCCCACGACAATAAGGCGGGGGGGATGCAAACCGAGTTCGAGCCGGGTGTGCACTACGGCATGTACACACCGGAGAACTTCTACGACGAGGCCCAGCGATGGCTTTGCGATGACTCTGCCCGACGTGCCGTTGGTGAGCGGGCTGCCAAGGTCATCCGTGAGCGCCACCGCTGGATTCATCGTGCCCAACAGGTGCTCGATGACCTGGAGTGCTGAGTGCACGGGGAACCAGACACCGCCGGATAGGCGTCGTCCTAGGCTGCCATCAACGAACGCAAGGGAGGTTCATGATGCACGTCCTGCTCGTTTGTTCATGGGGCACTTCTATCGCCAACTGGGCCCGGCTGAACACATGCTGAAGTCCTATGGATCAGCGCTGGGCTCCCGTCCGTTCGATCCCGAGCGGCACTGTGATTTTGCAGATGCGCTGCTTCAGGTTGGAGCTGTGGGCGGCGCCCGAATGCACTACCAGCAGGCGCTGTCATTGGCGCCTGATCATGTACGCGCTAAAGACGCCATGCTTCACGTGGACGGCCCAGCGTTCAGCGATGAGCAACGTGCCACCTATTTCGTGTCCTGGTCCGACGAAGCACCGCCTCAGCGAAAACCCCAGGGTGGTTGCTCTATTGCGCTTCAGGAGATCCAGATCGATGAGGTTCAGCCCCTTCGACTGCCCGAGCCGTTGGCCGCGTCCGAAGAACTGCATGAGTTGATACCGCCACCCCGGCCTTCGCTTTTGCGCAGGCTGGCCCAGTGGATGCAAGGGTAGGGGGGTTGCAGCGCCCGGACTCATCCAGGGGGAGAGTCCGGGCGATACCGATGACGAGATCGGAGACGGACGATGTGAAACAGCATCGCCGAATTTTTTCAGGAGACCGTGTAGCAAGCATGTCCATCAGACCCATTTCCGACGCTGCAATCAGCGATGCGCTCAGCCATGTGTTCTACGTGACCTCGTGGGGGTATGGCGCCGATCACTGGTTCGCCTGGTTCGTCAAAGCGCTCAATGCCCATCCGGAGCTCATGACCTACCTGGCAAACGAGGGTTCCCGTCCAAAATACTTCCCGGAGGAGCGTACGCGTGCGCAGCGACCGGACCTGATCAAGTTCACCCGCTTCATGGCGGATGTCGGGATGACCTACACCGCAATCGGAGATTGCTATTCCTATCGGCCGACCATGATGCACCCCGTGCTCGAGCAGTGGCCCGATCTGGTGCGCATCGTCCAACTGACCCGCCATCCGTATGCCTGGTTGTATTTCCACGTGCGCTGGCGCACCACCAACATGCGGATGCTAGGGGGGGAGGGTGCCCCTCTGGAGCATGAGTGGGCCAATGGCTGCGACCACGAGCTCTTTCGTCGGCTCGACCTCATGCCCTACACCAAGGACGATATCGAGATCTGGACCACCTACCAGGGCATGTGGAAGATGAACGACGTGGCTGCGGACTCGAAGATGCCGATCCGGCAGATTCCGATCGAGCGTGTCGTCACTGATAGGGGATTGTTCTGCGAAATCATCGACTACATCACCCACGGTCGGGTCAAGTACGACCATCGTTTGCTGGATCAGATCTACAGCTGGATATGGCAACCCTTCCGGGGCGAGCACAATCTGCGGGTTCGCCCTGACGAACTGCGGGCAGGCTGGCCAGACTGGAAGATCGAGGCATTCGACAAGCTGGTCAGCCCCAATGCGCAGAAGAGTTTCACTGACCTGGGATATGTACTGTGACCACCATGAACCTGCCGCGCTCGGAGAGCTTCAACGTCGATGCATCGCCAGTCTTCCTGGCAACGGTATTCAAGTCCGGCACCAAACTTCTGGACTTGATCGTTTCCGAGCTGACCGGACTGGCCATTGATGCGCCTGCCTTCCACAGCGAGCCTGACTACGAAGACGCCAGTCCTATACGCTTTCTGCCGGGTCATTTCTTTACCTGGCACAACGTTCCCAGCGACGCGGTTCAGCGTCGTATCGCGGATGCTGGGGCACGCCCCATCTTCCTGGTGCGCAACATCTACGACCTGGTGGTTTCCCAGTACTTCCACTTCGCCAATGACGTGGATGCGGAGATTGGCTTCAGTACGGGAACACGGGACTATTTCGCCGGAATGAACCTGCACGCCGGGTTGTCGTTGGTCATCTGCGGGGCGACTTCCGAGCGTTTCCACTGGAGCGGATACGGCTATTACCTGCGGCAGATCCAGGAAATGCTCCGTTATGCCGCCGAGAACCCTTGCCTGGTGGTTGTCTACGATCGGTTGGTACTCAACAAACGGGTGGAAATACAGCGAATTGCCGATTACCTGGGCATTCAGGTAACGCCTGAACGGATCGAGGCGATATACCAGGCCTCCAGCCTGGACAGCATGCGGCAGGTCCGTGCACGAGAGGCCGGGACCGGCGCCCACTTCCGCAAAGGCATGCCTGGCGATCACGTCAACGTTCTGGCCCCTCACCACTACGACATGATCAGCCAGGTGAAGCGACTCTTCGCGCCCGATCTGGACTCACTCTGCCGGACGCTCGGCTACGGCGATGTCACGGCGATGCCAGAGACGCCCGAACCTAAGGTGGAGGCATGAGCACGCCGAGCCAGATCGCACGTCACTTCATTGGGCACCGGCACGTCATCTGGGCCATGGCGATCCGGGATCTCCAGGCGCGGTATGCAGGCTCCATCGGTGGTTTTCTGTGGGCGCTTGCACAGCCACTGGCACTGGTGACTGTCTATTATTTTGTGTTTGCAGTCGGTTTTCGTGCCCAGGGCCCGCAAGGGACTCCGTTCGTGCCGTGGTTCGTCGCCGGGTTGGTGCCTTGGCTGTTCTTCAGCGAGACCCTGCAGGCGATCACCCATTCAGTGATCGGCAACTCGCACCTAGTGAAGAAGACCCTGTTTCCAACCGAAACGCTTCCGATGGTGAACCTGATCGCCGGGTTGCTGCCGCATGCGGTGTTCCTGCTGCTGCTGCTGGGATTGTTGTTCGGCTACGGCATCTCGTTGCGCCCGGAGCGCCTGTTGGTTGTGTACTTCCTCGGCTGCACCTGCGTATTGCTGATAGGACTGGGCTGGGTACTGGCGTCTCTCCAGGTATTTTTCCGGGATGTCGGCCACGGGCTATCGATCATTCTCAACATCTGGTTCTGGGTCACTCCCATCGTTTGGCACCGCGAGCTGATTCCTGAAACCTATTGGCGCCTGCTTTCACTCAACCCGGCTCAGTACATCGTCGAGGGATACCGTGGCGTGCTGATCTCCTCGGATGTGCACCTGCCTTCCGTCGAGTCAACGGCCTGTTTCTGGGGCATCACGTTGTTGCTCCTGTTGCTCGGCTACTACACCTTCAACCGGCTCAAGCCTGAATTCCCCGATGTGATGTGAGGCGTGAATGGAGAAGGATATCGTCATATCTGTGCGCAATGTCGCCAAGAAATTCCGGCTGTTCCCGTCTCCAGGCGATCGAATCCGCGAGGCCCTGCATCCCTTGCGCAAGCGCTACCACCATGAGTTCTGGGCGCTAGAGAATGTCAGCCTTGATGTGCGCAGAGGGGAGGTGGTTGGGATACTGGGGCGCAATGGCTCGGGCAAGTCGACCCTGCTGCAGATCATCTGTTCCGTCATGCGCCCGACCCGTGGCGAAGTTCTGGTCCAAGGGCGTGTCTCTGCATTGCTTGAGCTGGGGGCAGGCTTCAATCCGGAGTTCAGCGGCCGCGAGAATGTGATTCTCAACGGCGCAATCATGGGCGTTTCACGTCAGGAAATGCTCAAGAGACTCCCGGATATAGAGGCATTCGCGGATATAGGCGAGTTCTTCGATCAACCCGTGAAGACCTACTCGTCAGGCATGTTCGTGCGCGTCGCTTTTGCGGCAGCCATACATGTGGACCCGGAAATCCTGGTGGTGGACGAGGCACTGAGTGTGGGCGACACCCAGTTCCAGCACCGCTGTTATCAGAAGATTCGCAGCCTGATGAACGAGGGGCGCACGATCCTCGTGGTGTCGCATGCCACGGACACCCTGCTGAGGATATGTGATCGCGGTGTCGTCATCGACGCCGGTAGCGTGCATTACAGCGGCAAGATCGATGAGGCGATTCATCGTTATCACCAACTGCTTATCGGTCAGCCCGATGGGCAGACAGAGCCTCGACAGGCCAGCGACTCAGAAGACGCGCGCCCCCCTTCGCGGCTGACCACTTCTGATGACGACACCCGCGATCGTGTCGCGGAAAAAGCCCTGTACAACGCCTATGAGACCCGGCTGGGTGTAGGTGGGCTGAAGATTGTCGATTTCGATCTGGTGGTGGATGGAGAGGTCAATCCTGCGGAGGTGGACGCCCACGGCGAAGCCCGGCTGCTGGTCAAGGTCGTGTTCGAGCGGGACCTGACCGAGGTCTGCTTTGGGTTTGCAGTCCTGAGCGTCGATGGCCTCTATGTCTATGGTGTGAACGAGACCCGAGGGCTGGATGGTGTTGCGGGAGAGAGCCGTGTCATCGCCATAGACTGGCGTCCTCATCTTGTGGGAGGCAACTATTACCTGAGCATTGGCAGCTATCGCCATGAGCGGGAGGACAAGGTTTTCCTCGACGTACGACGCTCGTTCATCAAGCTGCATGTACGCCCCACAACCAGCGACATCGGCGTCGCCGAGTTGGAGGGGCATTGGACATTCATGGACAGGGGGCAGGCTGCAGAGAGGCCGGTAGCCCTGATGGAGACGCAGGAATGACAGCGGTGTTCAACCTACGCACACTCACCCTTGGGCTGCCTTCGGAGCGGCGCGTTCTGGGGTTCGAGCGATATTTTCCAAAGCTGATAGAAATGACCGCCCCTGGTACGGACGAGATCCACGCGGATGTCCTGGTGCTGGCAGAGGGCGTCGAAGGCACCGTGGCAAAGGTGGCATTGGGCGGTGCCCTCGCTGTGCAGCTTTGTGGGGTGGACTGTCGACTGTTCGCGGAACTTGAAAGAGCACTGAGCGAGTGCTTCCACCTGGTGGAGCTTGGTGGGAGTGCGTCGATGGGCACTCCGTATATCGGGCGGACTTGCCAACTGCCACTGCAGCGGATAGAAGCCTGCTTCCTGCGCAAACCGGACAGCCTATCCAGCCGGCCCTCTGGAGATCTGCTCAAATTGGCCTTGCTCTCATTGGCGCAGGGCCAGGTCGGCATAGCGCTGCGCTGTCTGGAGCGCCTGCCCGAGGACGACCTTACGCATTCCGATCAGCCTGAAATCAAGCTGCTCAAGACACTGAGCAGCCTTGCCGCAGAGCTGCCGCGTTTCCCCGTTGCCCCCGCTTCTGCTCATCTTCCTCCTGCCGAACGGGATCAACTGACCCGCCGTTACTTCGAGGACGTTGATCCGCTTCAATTCCGTCATGGGATGCCATTGCTGCTGGATATGCGGCCCAATCGGATCGAAACGCTGCTGGCCGAATACGGTCTTGAGCCTGTTTCCAGGCAATTGGCCGAGACGCGGTTGAAGCAGGCGGCTACTACGGTCTCCAATCTCGGCATGGGGGAGCAGGTTGGACAGGGCTACCGTCTCTGGATCGAACGAGAGCTCCAGCGCTTGGGCCTGGTACAGGACATGCGAGTCTTCACGCGCTCAGCCCCAGCTATCCAAGCCGAGGCCGATCGTCTGTCGAAGCTGTCGGGGTGGGAGGGCGGTCCAGCCGAGGGGTGGCAATACCCGTTCGACCTTGGACACGGCATCGTGACTCGCACTTACACGGAGGTTCAGCAGGTACTGCATCCCTGGCGCAAGCAGGTGCTGCTGAGCAACCTGGACACCTTGTTTGCCGGCCGCTATGACCAGATATCGGTGCTGGACCTCGGCGCGTGCGAGGGCTCGATGGCGCTCGCACTCTGGGAGGAACGGGGGGTTCGGGACATCACCTGCGTGGAGGGGCGTGCGATCAATGTCGACAAGGCGCGTTTCGTCTTCGACGTGAAGAAGGCCGAGATCGCCGTGGTGCATGACGATATTACCCACTTTCTGCAGTGTGATACCCGGCAGTACGACCTGGTGCTGTTCATGGGCATCCTCTATCACTTGCTGGAGCCTTTCCAGATGCTCCGGCTTGTTGCAGAGAAGGTGCGCGGTCACCTGGCGATGGAAACCGTTCTGGCTTTGCCTAGGACGGAAGGGTTCTACAACGTGCCGCACTACAGCCCGGACAATGAGGGGTTCTATGTGCGCCATGACTCGGTACTTTCCAACACCGCCGGTTTCAGCAACCTTGAACTCTGGCCAAACCGCGGAGGCCTTGAGGTGCTGCTCAAGGAGACCGGGTTCGACATGATTCGCCAGATGGACTACGGCACCGAGCCGATCGACTGGTACGCATCTGGGCAGCGAATCATGATGCTGGCCGACCGGGCTTGCTGATCATGCTGATCGCTCCAGGCAGTGTTTGTACTTGCCCGCTCGCGGAGCAACCGTGAGCGGCATAAACCCGCCAATCGATGCCGGACAGTTTGCGTATCGATCTTCGCGTATCTTGGGTAGCCATGGTGTCGTCGGCGTCATGAACTACAGGCGGGATATTGACGGGCTGCGAGGCATAGCGGTTCTATCGGTGGTTCTGTATCACGCGTTCCCGAGTTTGCTGCCGGGAGGCTTCATTGGCGTCGATATCTTCTTCGTCATCTCGGGTTACCTCATCACCTCCCTCCTCATTGAGTCCCGTAAGGCGGGCGCGCATTCGCTGATCCATTTCTACATGCGTCGCGTGCGTCGCTTGTTCCCGGCCCTGATTCTGGTGTTGCTGACAGTTCTCGCGCTTGGTTGGTACTTTCTTTTTGCTGATGAGTACCGGCAACTGGGGCTGCACACTGTCGGTGCCAGTGCGTTTGTTTCGAATCTACTGCTGTGGCGGGAAAGCGGGTACTTCGACACGGTTGCGGTTTCCAAGCCATTGCTCCACTTGTGGAGCCTGGGTATCGAGGAGCAGTTCTATCTGCTCTGGCCGTTGATGCTCTGGTTTGTGTGGAAGAGACCGCGTTGGCGGCTCTTGTTGATCGGAAGCATCCTGGGTGTGTCGTTCGTCTGGAACATCCTGTTGCATCAGCGAGACCCGGTTGCAGATTTCTACTCCCCCATGACTCGCTTCTGGGAGCTGGCGGCGGGCTCGCTGCTGGCGGTATTGCCAATTGCTCGACATGAAGCCAGCCAGCGACTTCGGAACCTGGCGGCCTGGAGTGGAGCACTCCTAATCGTGATCGGGCTCATCTGGGCAGAAGCTGCAGCCGGATTTCCTGGGTATCAGGCACTCCTGCCGGTCGTGGGGGGTGTGCTGTTGGTGTTTGCCGGTATGTCCGCCAGACTCAACCGCACTTTGCTGGCGGCCCCACCTCTGGTGTGGCTCGGTCTCATCTCCTACCCGTTGTATCTATGGCACTGGCCGCTGCTGAGCTTGTTACGCATTGTCCATGGTGAAGCAACGTCGCCCGGACTGCGATTGGGCGTCTTGGTGTCTTCGGTTGGGTTTGCCGTGGCTACCTACTGGTTGTTTGAGCGTCCCTTCCGCAGGGGGGGGGCGAGGTGGCCTGAAGGCTGCAGTGCTGGTGTCCGCCATGGCACTGGTCGCAACGCTGGGCATTTTGGTCCAGGTGCAGGGCGGCTTTGCCAAGCGTCCCATAGCAGTGCTTGGGCAAGATATCGACTATGCAACTGGAACAGCCCACTTTCACTTTCCTCCTTGTCCAGCATCACTGCGTGATATCCAGCCTCCGTTGAGCTATTGCAATCAATCACGCGATGGGCTGCCTGATATCGCAATCATTGGCGATAGCTTCTCCAACGATAAGTACTATGGCATCGCTTCATTGGACGGTCAGAGAATCTGGGTGCTTGCCGGAAAGGGGGGATGTCCTCCGGCCTATGGTGTCGTAGCTGGGGAAGGGTGTAGAGAGGTCACCGAGAAAGTGGTCGACTGGGCCGCAGGTCCGGAAAGTCCTCAGCGCATTGTCCTGGCGTTGTTGGGCCGCATCCTAACTCCGATCAGGCTGGGTGACGAACACCATGCAGCGCCGACGGCCGCTGACGCCATGAGCCAGATGGAAATCCTACGCTCGGGGCTGGAAGAAACGATTCGCCGCATCACTTCGACAGGAAAACAACTGGTGGTTTTGATGCCACAGCCCGAGTTGTCGTTCGCCCCCAAGGATTGCGTACGCAGACCGCTTGGTAACTGCGTCGTGCCCCGTGCCGAAAGCGAAGCCTACCAGGCAGAGATACGGCAGTTCCTCGTGAGCATGGCCGAGCGTTATCCGATCCGGGTTTATGACCCCTACACACTGTTGTGCGACAGCAAACTCTGTCACTACCAGAGCGACGGTCGAGTGGACTACTACGACAAGTTCCACCTTTCCATCCATGGTAGTTTCCGTTATGCCCGCGCACTGCTCGCCTGGCTGGACGCAGGCGAGCAGTGAGGCAAAGGGGGCGATTCCGCTCCTGGCAGAAGTTTACTTGCTCATCCACTCGATGACGGCCTTGTAGTCCTCGGCCGAGCAGTCCATGCACAGGCCGCGCGGTGGCATGGCGTTGAAGCCTTCGGTGACGTGTTTGACCAGGGTGTCGTTGCCCTGGGCCAGGCGCGGGGCCCAGGCAGCGTGGTCGCCTTTCTTCGGCGCCTGGGGCAGTTGGCCGTTGTGGCACATGGCGCAGGCGCGGTTGAACACGGCTTCCGGGTCCTGGGCGGCTTGGGCAGTCTGGATGGCGCCCAGGGACAGCAGGCCGAAAGCGAGCAGGATGGCTTTCATCGGGGATTCCTCATCGTGGGTGTTGTTATCGGATCACGGTGGCATCTGCCGGGCGTTATCTTGCCGGGCCCGGCTGCCTGAAAAAAAGACCCTCCCGTATGGGAGGGTCGTCATCGACGGCGTCGATTCGAGGGGAGCCCCGAACCCAACCGTGGAAGCCCTGCCAAGGACAACTCCAGGTTCGGGGCCCCGCCATCCTAGTGGGGGCGTGAAACCCCCCTCAACTGCGACTGCCTGCCGCAGCCGGGCACCCGGCAGGCGCCGTTAACCGCCGGACAGGTCCCTGCGGCAGGCTGTCGCAGCATCAATCGTGGATCCTCAGCCAGCGGCGGAAGCTGCCGATGCCGCCACGCCCCAGGGGTGACCAGGCGAAGTCGAAGCGTGCCGGTGGCAACACCTGGATGTCGGCGTCGCTGCCGACGGTGTTGCCTTCCTTCCATTCCACCGTGGTCATGGGGAAGGCGCTGCACGCCAGGAGGACGCCCTGGGCTTCACTGGGGTCGCTGTTGATCCAGCGTGCTGCAGCCGCAGAGAGCAGGCTCTCCACATGGGCCGCCTTCACCTGTGGGGCGTACTCGGACTGCAGCAGCCAGCGGCAGAAGCTGATGTGGAAGGTCCAGTCCTGCGCCGGTTGGTGCCGGTAGGCCCAGACCATGAAGGCGCGGAACATCCCCACGCCCTCCGGCGGGTCGAGTTTGAGCAGCACCGGGCAGAGGTCGAACAGCATGTGCCAGTACGGCAGCAACCGCGTGTCCAGCGCAATGAACGACCGCGCATTGCTGGGGTAGTCGGGAAAGGGTTGCTCGCCGCCTGCGCGGCGGGTGGTGAGGGTGGACCTGAGTTTGGGTGAACGCATCGCTCACGCTCCTTGTCATCGCGGGCCTCTTGGCCCGTCTAACCCTGGGTTCGGCCGGTGTTGCATGCTGGCCGGTGACGGACGGTCAGGCGCTGGCCGGTGGCGCACGGGAGCGGGAGGAGGGGAATTGCAGTGCGGCAAGCGTCGTCACGGGCTGACCCGAGCACACCGGTGTACCGGGGCGGGCGCAGGGCAACGGCTGCCAGAGCGGGCCGGTGGCCGCCGGGGAGTTGAGCAGCAGCGAGCAGTAACCGCAGGCGTCCAGCGCCGTCAGCAGGGGGGCTTCGGGCGCCTTGGGTTGCAACGGAATAGGAGCCGGGCCCGGGCTGGCCTGGACGCCGCCGGTGTGGCAGGCCAGCGCCTGCAGCCAGCTCCAGTCCTGGGGCGTTGCCTGGAGGCGCGCCACCAGCGGCCCCAGCACGATGAGCGCCAGGGCCAGCAGCCCGAGGTGCGCGCCCAGCCGGCGCAGGCGCGCGTTCATCGACGTTCGCCTTCGTACGGGTATCGGGCCGTCTGCATGAGTACACGCGTCAACGTGCGGACCTCAGTCTGCCGCAGCGTCGGCATGGGCCAGGGGGCGCAGCAGCCGGACCACCCGGTCCAGCAGCCACACGACCACCAGCGACGCCCCCACCAGCGGGAAGGCCACGGCCAGCACCAGCATCACGCCGATGGCCGTCTTCCAGCGCGGCAGGTCATGGCGCAGCGGCGGCACACCGAGGCGGCCGGCCGGGCGGCGCTTCCACCAGAGCACCAGGCCGCTGACCGAGCTGAACAGGATCAGCAGGCACACGGCCGCCATCAGCAGTTGGTTGGGCAGGCCGAACAGCTTGCCTTCGTGGAGCATCACCCCGGTCTCGACGGTGCGCGCCACCGGGCCGTAGTCGGCCCAGCGCACGTCTGCCAGCACCTCGCCGCTGTACTGGTCCAGGTGCAGGGTGGCGTCGTTGCGCGGGTCGTCGGCGAACACCGAGACGCTGAACACGCCCTCGGCGCCCTTGGGGAAGCTGATGCTGTAGCCCGGCGTCACCTGGCGTTCGCGGGCGGTGTCCACCACCTGCTGCAGGAGGATGCGCGACCCACTGGCCGGCGCCTGCTCGCCACCGTGGACGTGGTGCGCGGCATGCGGGTCGGAGGCGGGCAGGGGCGTGGTCTCCACCGCCCAGGGCACGGTCTGGCGATGGGCCTCGTTGAGGCTGGCCGCCGCCTGGCCAGACTTCGGCACGTCCTCCCACATGGCTGCCGGGAAGTGGTTCCAGGCGCCGGCGAACTGGGCGCCCCAGAAGCCGGTCCAGGTCATCCCGGTCATCAGCATGAACAGCAGCAACAGCGAGCCCCAGAACCCGGTCACGCCGTGCAGGTCCCGCCACAGCAGGCGCCCGCGTGCCGAGAGGCGCGGCCACAGCACACCGGCACCGCCGCTGCCCCGTGGCCACCAGAGGTAGAGCCCGGAGATCACCAGCACGATGCCCCAGCCAGCGGCCAGTTCGATCAGGCGATCACCCAGCGGGCCGATCAGCAGGTCGCCGTGCAGCTTGCGTGCGGCGGCCTGGAGGTTCCACAGCGCATCCTGGGTGCCCAGCACCCGGCCGCTGTACGGGTCGATGAAGAGGTTCAGCTCGCGGCCCTGCTCGGTGATCACGAACTGCCCGCTCCAGCCTTCTGCCACCGGCGGCAGGTACTGGCTGACCACCCCCCGCGGATGGGCAGCCTGCGCCCGCTGCAGCAGGGTATCGGCGCTGAGCGGCTGGCCGGCTGCCGGCACGCGCAGCAGGTCGGCGTACATCGCCTGGTCCAGTTGCGGCTTGAACAGGTAGATCAGCCCGGTGATGGACAGCAGGATCATGAACGGGATGACGAACAGGCCGGCATAGAAATGCCAGCGCCAGGCCAGGGTGTAGAACGCCGGGCGGGCAGCGGTCGCCGGCTGAGCCGGCGCAGGGGTACGGGTGGTCATCTTCGGGCCTCCAGGCCACGACTTGCCGGACAGGCCGGCACAAACGGTTCGCAGGGGCAAGCGACGGCCAGTGAGGCCGATGGGTCAGGCGAACAGCGGGGAGGCGCGAGGGTTGGCGAGCACCCAGGCTCGCCGGAGCGTATGACGGTGGGCCGATTCGGGCACGGGCCAGTGACGGCTGGGTGCCAACAGGGCGAGCAGGCCGAAGAAGGCCGCGAGGAGGAGGGCGCCGAAGCTGGAGCTCAGCACGCAACCCGAGCCGGAGGCCAGGTTGCCGCTGGCCACGCCCGAGTCGCCAAGGCCCTTGCCGCTGCCGCTGGTATCGTCCAGGGAGCAGAACTGCCCATCGATGCCGCTCAGGGCGAGGCCGGCCATCTGCCCGTGACCCACCGCGCAGGCGAGCGTGCCGAACAGGACGCTGAAATACAGCATCCAGGCGATCAGCGAGCGATGTCGGCGGGCCATGTTCATCACGTCGGTCCGGGTAGGTTCAGGTCGGGCTGGGTGGCAATGCTAGCAGAGTGTCGCCGTTGCGAAACAGCGGGACGCGCATGAATCGAATCGCTGAAAAGCCCCGTACACAGGCCGCCAAGCCGTGCACGGGGAAGCGTCCACACCAGTCGGCCGGGCGAGTGGTGACACCCGAGCCCAGCCCCGCACCGGTCAGCGAGCGGTACAGGTCACCCTTGGCGCCCTTGTTGAGCATCCCGACGATGCAACCGATTACTTCCAGGTGGCTCAGCCCTCGGTGCGTTCGCCAGGCCCTGCCAGGCTGGCCCAGGCCTTCCTGCTGTGCAGACCCGTGATCACGCACAGTTCGGGCAACAGCAGGTAGGCATAGGCCAGGGGTGGGCAGTCCAGCGCCAGGCCGGCCAGCAGCACCGGCAGGCCGACGAGCCAGAGGGCAGCGGCCTCCAGCCGGCTGACCTCGGCGAAACGCCCGGCCGCCTGGTACTGGGCGCGCTGGAGGTTGCCCAGCACCCGCAGCGGCAGGGACAGCGCGAGCAGCAGCAGGCCGGCCGTCCACCAGGGGCCCGATTGCCCGTAGAGCTGGCCGAGGGCCTGTGTTGCCAGCAGCAGGCCCACCGACGCCACGGCAGCGACGGGCAGCGCCCGTCGCCGCACTTCATCGCGGATCGCCACCGGGTCACCGGCCGCCAGGCGCAGGGCGAGAAAGCGCAGCAGGGCGTTGAGCGGCGACAGCACCAGCAGCCCCAGGGTGAGTACGGCGGAAAATCCATCCAGGCGCCCGCTGGACTCCGGCCAGGGGTGGTCCATGGCCACCAGCACCACAGCCGCCAGACCGAAGGCCTGGATCGCCAGCACCCGCTGGCTCTCCCAGCCGCTGTGCAGCAGCGCCTGCCGGCACCAGGCCCACCGAGGGCGCCATGGTTGGCCCGGGGAGGCGCGGGCCAGGTGGCGCAACAGCCAGGCGCAGGTGCCGAGGTTCAGCAACAGGCCGGCGATGAAGCAGCCCGAGAGGCCCGCACCGAACCCCAGGACCAGCACCAGGTCCAGCACCAGCCGTGCCAGCAGCTCGACGCCCTTGATGCGCAGCGCCTGCCGGCCCTCGCCACGGGCGTGGAGCAACAGGCCGGCGCAGCCGTTGAGCAGGCGCAGGGGCGTGGCGAGGAAGAACCAGGGCAGCGCCGCCATCACCTCGGGCAACCGCGCCGCCTCGCTGTGCAGCAGCATCGGCAGCAACCCCAGGCCGGCCAGGGCGCCGAGCAGGCCCAGGGGCACCCCCAGCGCCCCTGCCAGCACCAGGGCCGGACGCAGTCCTTCCCCGTGGCGGCCCGCGCGCTGGGCCTGGCTGGCCATCACCGACAGCGCGGTGCCCAGGGCCATGGTGACCACCAGTTCCAGCAGTGCCAGGCGGGTGAGCAGTACGTACAGGCCGGCCAGAGCGTCGTCGGCCCGGGCCAGCACCGCCAGGTCGATCTGCGGCCCTAGCTGGCCGGCGGCAAAGGCCAGCAGCAGGGCCAGGTAGCCGTGCCAGAACCGGGTGTTCAACGGGGCAGGTCGGTCCATCCGGGGAACCCCTCGGAGAGGTCGCCGGTGGCGCTGGTGAAGTAGCCGAAGGCGGCAGCGGGTGCGGGCAGGGGTTCCTCCAGCTCGAAGCGCTCGACCTGGCGGCCGGCCTCCAGGCTGCTGGCCTTCCAGCCGCACACCAGGTCGGGCAGGGCGGCGCTGCCGAGCACGATGCCGCGCTGGCCGGAGCGGTCGCCGGTGGCCCAGCGGGCGGCGGAGGCGGCCATCAGGCTGTAGCGCAACTCATCGTCCACAGCATCGCGGAACGCCGACTGCTGCAGCCACACGTCCACCCACAGGTACCAGGCCCAGTTGAACGAGCAACCCTGTTCCACCGCCCAGGCCATGAACGGGCGGAAGATTGCCAGGCCATCCGGGCCGGAGAGGGACAGAAGACCGGGGCAGATGTCGAACAGGCTGTGCCAGTAGACCCGCAGACTGGTGTCGATGCGCACGAAGGCGCGGGAGTCACGGGGGTAGTCACCCTGGCGGGCCGGTTGGTAGAGGGCCGCGAGCAACTGGCTGTCGGTGCGCGGCTGGTCAGCCATGGCGGCGCACCTCCGGTTGGGCGAACAGCGTGCGCAGGCAGGCCAGGTCGCTGTCGATCTCGCGCTGCACGAAGGCGTCGTCACGCTCGTAGGTGAGGGTGGCGCCGGGGCGGTCGAAGCGCTCGCGCCAGGTTTCGATGAAAGCCAGGGTTTCATCCGACAGCGGGCGGTCGTGGGTGTCCAGCACCAGGTGCGGCTGGAGGATCGACAGGTTGTAGCCGGCGACGTGGAAGTGGCGGGAGGCGTCGATCACCGGCAGCCAGGCCTCCAGGGGCACACCGCAGTTGAGGTGGGCGCACACCGCATTGGAGATGTCGAACAGCACCCCCGCACCGGTCTCCCGGCACAGCCGTTCGAAGAAGGCCGGCGCGTCGTGGCCACCTTCGAGGATGGACGGGTAGTTCTCCAGCAGAAGCTGGCAGCCCAGGCGCTGCTGCCAGGCGTCCACGGCATCACGCACGCGGGCGTAGTCGGCCTGGTAGTCGATCTCGGCCAGGTGGTAGAGCTGGCGCCCCTCGTGGCTGAAGCGGGCGACATGATCGGAGACGTACAGCGGCTTGACCCGGTCGATCAGCGTGCGCAGGCGCTGGGCCATATCGTCCAGGCTGGCGGCGTCGGCCTCGATGAAGCGCGAGAACATGATGTGGAACCCCATCGGCGCGTCGAAGGCCCCGGCCAGGGTGTCCGTGTCGAGGGTGAGGAAGTTGTCGATCAGCAGCTCCACGTAGTCGATCCGCCCTTCGGCCAGCAGGCGGCGGACCAGGGGCGTGGTTTCCCCGAGGGTGAAGTTGAATCCCAGGCGCATGGTTCCTCCTTGTCGGGAACCCACGCCGGCAGCAGGCGCCGGCGTGGGTGGGGCTCAGTTCACCCCGAGCGGGGCGCAGCAGGCACCACAGCAGGCACCGGCACGACCGGCGACGGTGAGGGTTTTCTTGCTGGCGATCTTGATGTTCATGGGGTTTCTCCTTGTGGATCAGCAATGAAAGGAACGTCGTTCGACGGCAACGCCGTCAGGGTTGTGAGGTGGAACGGTGGGCGGTTTCTCGGTGCGCAGCCTCCTGGGTGTGGGTGGGTTGGAACCGGTAGCCCGCCGGCCAGGGGTCGGCGTAGCGGGGGTCATGGGGCAGGCTCAGGTCGGTGAGGCTGCCGAGGAAGGCTTCGAGATCGTCCAGCTCGGCCTCGCTGAGGTCGATGCGGGCGATCAGCCCGCTCTTGTGCGGGTTGCGCCGGCCATCGCCCTTCAGCGGCTCCTCGGGAATGTCGCGGCCGCCGGCCGAGTAGATGCGCAGCACCTCGCGCAGGGTGGCGGCGCTGCCGTCGTGGAAGTAGGGCGCGGTCAGTGCCACGTTGCGCAGGCTGGGCGCGCGGAAGGCGCCCATGTCCTGGGCCTGGGCGGTCAGCTCGAACACGCCCCGGTTGGGGAAGGGGTAGCTGCCCTGGTCGTCCAGGTTGTAGAGCCCGGTGTTGTGGAAGGGCGTTTCCACCTCGCGGGTGCGGGCATGCACCACCTGGTCGTTGAAGTTGAAGCTGCCGTGGCAGTGGTGGCATTCGGCGCGTTCGCCGAAGAACAGCTCCATGCCGCGCTTTTCCGCGGCCGTCAGTTGCAGGCGGCCTTGCAGGTAGCGGTCGTAGCGGCTGTCCACCGCCAGCAGGGTGCGCTCGAAGGCGGCGATGGCGCGGATCACCGAGGCCATGGCGATGGGCTCGGGGCTTTCGGGGAAGGCCTGGGCGAACAGCGGCGGGTACAGCGGCTCCTCCCGCAGGCGCTGGAGGATGGTGGCGCGGTTGCCGTCGTTCACCCCCATCTCCACCGGGTCGTCGCCGAACAGCGGGCCTTCCATCTGCCGCTCCAGGGACACCACGGCCGGGTTGGCCCAGTTGTAGGTGGCGTTCCAGGCCACGTTGGCCAGGCCCGGGGCATTGCGGTGGGTGAGGGCGCCGGCGCTGCCGGTGGAGCGTGGCGTGCGGTCGCTGAAGGCCTTGGCCTGCAGGTGGCAGCCGGCGCAGGCGAGGGTGCCGTTGCCGGAGAGGCGCGGGTCGTAGAACAGCCGGCGGCCCAGCTCCACCTTGGCGGCGCTCATGGGGTTGTCCGCCGGTACGCGGGGCGCGGGCACGTGGCTGGGCAGTGGCCAGGCCCAGTCCTGTGCCAGGGCGCTGCCGACCAGCCCGAGGCCGGCCAGCAGTGCGGCGAGTCGGCCGATGCGCCGCGTCATGGCCGGGGTACGGCGCGGAAGGCCGGAACCTGGCCATCCGGCAGCGGCTGGCCGCTGGCCAGGTCCAGGCCGAGGCGGGCGAACACCGCCGGGCATTCGGGGTCGTCCGGGCCGCTCATGCAGCCCACAGCGCCGCCCTGGTCACGGCCGAGCTGGCTGCCAGCCAGCAGGCTGGACAGGTCCAGTGCCACGGCATCGCGCCGGGGGTCGAAACCGCGCAGGGTGACGGGCACCCGGTTGGCCCGCAGGCAGGCCACCGTTTCTCCGGTGAGCGGGTTGCCGCTGCAGCCGGTGGAGCCCAGGTGCAGGTACCAACTGGGGGCGCTGGCGCCATCGGCCTTGGCCACGCCGCCTTCGGGGTTGACCTCGACCTTGGCGAACTTGCGCCCGGCCTGCCAGCTCCAGCCCATGGCGGCGATGTCCAGGGGCGGGCCCTGGAGTTCGGTGCTGGTGTGGTTGAGGGCCTCGGGCACGCCGAGGCTGAAGCGCAGGCCGACGTAGTCGCCGGCCGGTGCCTGGCCGCGCACCTGGGTGCGGGTGGCCGGGGTGCCGCCCCGGCAGGTGCCGGTGGCGTCCTCGAAGTCCAGCAGGGCGACCTGGCCGTCCTGCCAGTCGTCGTGGTCGAGCACCAGGGGCACGGCCTGGCCGTCGGCGCGGAGCAGCGCCACGTCCTGCACGTAGAACCGCGCATCGCGCAGGGTCGAGGGGCGGGCATCGGCGCCCTGCGGGCCCAGGGGCGCACCGCAGCGGGCGGGGTGTCCGTTGGCCAGCAGGGCGAAGTCGATCACCACCGGTTGCGGGCCGCTGGGTGCCTGGGCGGCACATGCCGAGAGCAGGGTCGTGCCGAGCAGAAGGGGAAGGCGATGGGCGTGCATGGGCGGCCTCTCAGAAGCGCGAGCTGAGGGTGAGGTTGACGCTGCGGCCTTCCTCGTAGCTGAAGGTGTTGGCCTGGGTCTGCTGGTAGGTGGCGTAGGCCTGGTCGAACAGGTTGGTCACCCCCAGGTCGACGCGGTACGGGTCGCGCTCCCAGGTCAGGCCGATGTCGTGCAGGGCGTAGCCGTCGCGGCGGCGCAATAGCGTGTCGTCGTAGTCCTGGGCCTTGACGAACTGCCCGCGGTAGTTGACCGACCACTGCTCGTCGAGGCGGTAGCCCAGGGTCAGGGCCAGCTTGTCCGGCGGGGCGTAGAGGTCGGCGCCGGTCTGGGCGTTGCGCGAGCGCAGCTGGGAATACCCCAGGCCGATGCTCAGGCGGTCCAGCTCGTAGGCCGCTTCGATCTCGCCACCCCGGCGCTCGGCCCGGGCCACGTTGCGCCGCTGGAAGACCTGGCCGACACCGGCGAAGGGCGCCTGGCGCACGTAGGTGCCGACCACCTGGGAGTCGATCAGGTCGTAGACGTCCTCGTCGAAGCCGGTGGCCTTGAGGCGGAACTGGTCGCCGCTGGCCAGCAGGTCGCTGAAGTCCAGGGTGAAGCCGGCTTCCCAGGTCTTGCTGGTCTCCGGTTCCAGGGTCGGGTTGGGGCGGAAGTTGAACAGCGCCCGGCGGGTGTCCAGGTTGCCGTACATCTCGGTCATGGTCGGCGCGCGGAAGGCTTCGCCGTAGCTGACGAACAGCCCCAGGGGGTCGATGGGTTGGTACTTCAGGGCGATCTTCGGCGAGAGGCGGCTGTGGCGGGCGTCGCCCTGGCCGGGGGAGGACAGCTTGTAGTCGTCGTGGCGCAACGCGGCGATCAGGGTCCAGCGGCCGAAGGTCTGTTCGCTCTGGATGAAGCCGCCAAGGGCGCGCAGCTCGCCGTCGGGCAGCACCGAATTGCCCTGGCCGTTGGAGGTGTTCTCGGCGGTGTCCTTGTAGTAGTCCACGCCGTAGGTGAGGCGCTGCCGGTCGTGCTCGCCCACCTCGAAGGTGCTGGTGTTCTGCAGGCTGCCGCCGTCGGTGCGGGTCATGGCCGAGGTGTCGGCCTGGGGCGGTGTCGAGCGGCTGTGGCCGGCGAGGCTGAAGCGGGTGCGGTAGAGGCTCAGCTTGCCGTCCAGCCAACTGCGGTCGGTGTCGTGGAACGACCAGTTGCCGGTGTACTGCTCCTGCCGGCGGCGGGTGTCCTGGTCGAAGGGGAACACCAGGTTGCCGCCGGGGTTGGTGGGGCCGGTGAAGTCGTCGTCGAAGGTCTGGCGGCTCAGCTCCACCCGGTTCAGTTCGCCCAGGTTGAGGCCGGCCTTGAGCAGGCTGGCGCCTAGGTCGCCGTCGTTGGGGTACTCCGAATCAGCGCCGCCCTTGCCGGTGTGAAGGGTGCCGTAGTTGCGATAGGTGGCACTGGCCAGCACGTCGGCCTGGTCGTTCATCGCTGCGGCGGTGAGGTGGGTGGAGAAGGCCTCGTTGCCGCTGCGGTAACCCACCTTGGCCTGGCCGCCGTAGCCGCGCCCGGGGTCGACGTAGTCTTCCGCTGCCAGGGTCTCGAAGGCCATCACGCCGCCCAGGCCGCCACTGCCATAGGCCGCCGACATGGGGCCGCGTACCACGTCCACCTGGCGGATGAAGTCGGGGTCCAGCAGCAGCGGGCTGTTCACGCCGCCCTCGTTGTTAC
Organism: Pseudomonas sp. ENNP23; assembly: GCF_001728945.1. Lineage (NCBI taxonomy): Bacteria > Pseudomonadati > Pseudomonadota > Gammaproteobacteria > Pseudomonadales > Pseudomonadaceae > Pseudomonas > Pseudomonas sp. ENNP23. The sequence continues at coordinate 41,723 of NZ_LYSP01000012.1, read as the reverse complement.
GCCGCGCGCCGTCCACCGTGAGGATGATGCGTGGCCCCTGCAGGCCACGGATGGCGGGTATCTGTGCCGCAGGGCGGGGGCCACCGCCGAAGTTCACGTTGGGCAGGCTGCGCAGCACGCTGGAGACGCTGTCGGCCTGGGCATCGTCGAGGGCCTTGCGGTCCACCGTGGACACCGAGGCTGGGAGGTCAAAGCTGCTGTTGGCACTGCGGGTGGCGGTGACGGTGGTGCTGTCCAGCACCAGGGTCTTGCTGTCTTCCTGGGCCTGGGCGGCGGCGCAGAGCAGGAGCAGCAGCGGCCAGGCAGTGGCGGGCGTCGGGCGGAAGGAGGTTCCCCAGAGCGAGGAAGAGGGTGTGGCGGCCATGGGCGTCGATTCCCTGTTGTTGTCGTGGGTACGCGGGGCGTACCGGGTGATTCCGGGAACGACGTATGCCGCTTGGCGCCTAGCTGTCCGGTCCCTGGATGACTACCGGGCGCCCAGGGCGCCCGCATTCACATGGCAGACCCCGTTGGGGCTGCGTGAGGGATGCTAGCAAGGGCCTCCGGCATCGCCCGACTGCGACGAGCTGCCACACCCTGGCCCCCGGGGCACCTGGGCACGGCGCCGGCACGGGCAGGCTGGACAGCCTGCGGCAGGCTGTCGCAGGGGGCGTTGGCGCAGGCCGGCCGGAAAGGGATGAGCAGGGCCCTGCAAATTTGCCTTTGCCGCCTGCAGGCCCCCCAGTAAGATGGCCGCCGATGGTTTCCGGGCAGCCGCCCGGAGCAACAGGGAACATGGTGCGGCGCAACGCCCAGGCCATGGCTGCCCCCGCAACTGTAAGCAGTGAGCGAAACCCGAAGCACCACTGGCCCCGGCCGGGAAGGTGGGTGGAGCATTGACCTGCGAGCCAGGAGACCTGCCATCCGTCACGGGCACGAGGCCCGACCCCTAGAACTGGTCACCGCGCGGTGGGCGCGGCAAGGAACCGCACATGCATATCGAACCCGGCGTCGTCGAAGGCGCCAAGCTCCTGCTCAGTTACGGCACCGCCGTCACCGCTTTCGGTCTCACCGCCAAGATGGCCTACGACAGTATCCGCACCAATGGCGGCATCAGCGCCCTGGCCCTGCGCAGCCTGATCGCCACGGCCCTGGTGTTCTGCTTCTTCGAGGTGTTCCCGCACCACGCGGTGGGCGTCTCCGAGGTCCACCTGATCCTCGGTTCGACCCTGCTGCTGATGTTCGGTGCCGGTGCCGCGGCCATTGGCCTGGCTGCCGGGCTGCTGGTCCAGGGCCTGTTCTTCGCCCCCTTCGACCTGCCGCAGTACGGGATGAACGTCACCACCCTGCTGGTGCCGCTGTGGGGCATCAGCCTGCTGGCCAACCGCATCATCCCGGCCCGCACCGCCTATGTGGAAACCCGCTACAGCCAGGCCCTGGCACTGTCCACTGCCTACCAGGGTGGCATCGTCGCCTGGGTGGCCTTCTGGGCCTTCTACGGCCACGGCTTCAGCGCCGAGACCCTGGCCTCGGTGGGCACCTTCGGCCTGGCTTACATGAGCGTGATCCTGGTGGAGCCGCTGATCGACCTGGGCGTACTGGCACTGGCCAAGACCCTGTCGCGCTACAGCCAGGGCCCGCTGTTCAATGTTCGCCTTCACCACGCCGCTGCCTGATCCGATACACCTGCCGCCTGGCTGCAATGGTCGGGCGGTCTTGCAAGCCCTTCGAATTCGTCCTGATTCCGTCGCCTAAGTTGCACACGGCAGTGAAGGTGACGAGTTTCCGTCGCCTTACTACATCCAAGTTCGCCAGTAAATGGCAGCGGATGACAACTTCGCCGGATTAATCGTGCCCCCCCACAACTTGGACAACTTCCAAGTTTCCTCGGGGGCAATGAGAAATTTTCCCCGTAAGTGCTGAAAGCCCCGCCTGGCGAGGGTTTGCCGAACTCCTTGACAAAAGTTGGGTGCCACTGAATCGGCCGTCCGGAACACCGCGAATTGCACACTACTTGCCGGTTAAGTTCATTCGAAAAATGGAGATCGGCAGTCCGGAAATGTAGGTTCTCTGCAAAAAAACCGGCTGTTAGCATGAAAACTGCACGACGCGGATAAGTCTCGACGAGTTTCGAAGTTGGTGAAGATGCTGGATGACTTGGCTTTATTCGTGCAGATCGTACGGGCAGGAAGCTTCGCAAAAGCAAGCAGGGCACTAGGGATACCTGCCAATACCCTCAGCCGCCGCCTGATGAGCCTGGAGCGCAGTCTCGGCACGGCCCTGTTTCTCCGTTCCACCCGCTTGTTGCGCTGCACGGCCGACGGGGAGCGGCTCTACCAGAAATGCAAGTCGAGCATCGACCACCTGGGCAACGCCCTGGCCACCTTGCGCGACGATGCCCAGGGCATCGTCGGCCAGGTGCGCATCCAGGTGCCCACGGGATTCTTCGAGTGCCAGGAGAACGGCTTCTTCAGCCAGCTTCTGCGCCAGCATCCGGGCCTGGAGCTGGACGTGGTAGTGGCCGACCACGAGCCGGACCTGGTGCTGGATGGGTTGGACCTGCTGTTTTTTCTCGGTGAGCTGAAGAACGACGCCTACGTGGTGCGCAAGTTGTTCGACCTGGAGCTGGGCCTCTACGCCAGTCCGGGCTACCTGGCCATGCATGGCGTGCCGGAGCGGGTGGAGGACCTGGCCGAGCACGCCTGCCTGCACCTGAAGCACGCCCAGGGCTTCGAGCTGCATTCGAGTTGCGGCCGCAAGACCTATCGCCTGCGTTCCGGCGGCAGGTTGACGACAACCTCCAGTTCGGCGCTGCTCAACGCGGCAATCAACGACACGGGCGTCGCCCTGCTGTCCACCCTGGTGGCGGAATGGCGCAAGGAGCAACTGGTGCGCATCCTGCCCGACTACGCGGTACGCGGGCGGGCGCTGCACGCCGCCTATTCCAGCCACCGCACGCTCTCGGCCTGTGCCCGTGCCGTGCTCGATTTCGCCGTGGCCACGGTCCAGCAAGCCTGTGACCTGGTGCAGGCCAACCACGCCTGACGGATACCGGCAGGCGCCGGGGAGGGAAGGGAATGCGCAATCCGGACACTGAGCAGTTGTACCAGGCGCACCAGGGCCGGAGCCTCCTGCGCCCACGTTTTTCGCCTCGGCTCGAACAGCAGTACCGCGACTCGCTGACGCGGGATTTCCTGCCGTTCCAGAAGGCTTCTGCCGTGGTGGTGATGCTGGTATGGGCGTTGTTCATGGGGCTGGACCTGCTGCACTTCGACCTGCGGGCCGGCCTCGACGGCTGGCTGCTGTTGCTGGTGGTGGTGCGGGTGGGTGTCCTGCTGCTGCTCGTTGGCCTGGTGCTGCAGATGCTGTTGCGCGGCATCGAGGCCTACTCGGTGCGCTTCGCTTCCTGGGTGCTGCTGCTGGTACTGGCGGGCGGCATGGCCTCGATCTTCATCTACCGGATCAAGGGCCTGTACTTCTCCGACGGCATCTTCGCGCTGCTGGGAGTGGCGGCCTTCTTCCCCCTGGGCATCAGCTTCCGCCGCAGCCTGCTGGTGGCGCTGGCATTGTTCGGGCTCTGGCTGCTGGTGGGCTACCCGGTGTACGCCGTGGAGTCGCCCGGGCAGTACGGCTCGGTGTCCCTGGTGTTCCTGTTGTCGATCATCGCCTGTGCCATGGGCGGGTACATCCGCGATCAGGTCAAGCGCGAGCAGTTCCTCCTGCGCGAGCTGCTCAAGTGGCAGTCCAGCCACGACCCGCTGACCGGGCTGCATAACCGCCGTGCCTTCGACCAGCACGTACAGACCGTGCTGGGCCTGGCCGCGCGGGAGGGCGCGAGCCTGGCCCAGTTGATCGTCGACCTCGACTACTTCAAGCAATACAACGACTACTACGGCCACCAGGCCGGAGACGCGGCCCTGTGCGCCGTGGCCACCGTGCTGGAGTCCTTCGCCCGCCGTCCGCTGGACATCGCCGCGCGGCTGGGCGGCGAGGAGTTCACCCTGGTGCTCTACGACGTGGAGGAGGCCCACCTGGCGACGGTGGCGCTGCGGATCGTCCAGCAGGTGCGAGCCCTGGAAGTTCCCCATGCACGTTCGGCAGCAGCCCCGGTGCTGACGGTGAGCGTCGGTGCCTGCCTGTTCCACCTGCCCGTCAGTGAGGCGCTGATGTATCGCCGCTCCGACGAGCTGCTCTACGAGGCCAAGCGCCTGGGCCGCAACCGCAGTTGCGTGGCCGTGGAAGGGGCGCCGGTGCCATTTCAGGGCGAGGCCAGCAGCGCCCTCAGGTAACCGGCGAAGCCCTCAGGGTGCGGCGAACTCGTCGCCGGCCGCCAGCATCGGCGTGCCCTGGGAGAACAGCGACTCAGGCGCCCGCCCATGGGCATGATGCCGGCCCGGGCTGCCGACGACGGTGGGGAATCGGTTAGCATCGCGGCCTTTGCCCGGCCGCTTGCGCCGGGCCTCGACAGGCTCAGGCACATGAACAGAGACGACATCCCTTCCTTCGGCATCGGCACCCGCCTTTCCATGCTCGGGCGTGATCCTTCCGAGCAGTACGGCTTCGTCAACGGCCCGCTGTACCGGGGCTCCACGGTCATCTACAAGACCCTCGACGACATCGAGCAGCGCCGTGCGCGCTTCTCCTACGGCACCGCTGGCACGCCCACCATCGCCAACCTGGAGGATGCCTGGACCCAACTGACCGGTGCCGCCGGTACGGTGCTCTCGCCCTCTGGCCTGGGTGCGGTGGCCCTGGCGCTGTTCAGCACCACCCGCGCGGGCGATCACATCCTGGTGCCGGATAGCGTCTATCGGCCGACCCGGCACTTCTGCAACCACATGCTGGCCCGCTACGGCGTGACCACCACCTACTACGACCCGATGATCGGCGCCGGCATCGAAGCGCTGATGCGCCCCGAGACCACCACGCTGTTCCTCGAGGCGCCGGGCTCGCAGACCTTTGAGGTGCCGGACCTGCCGGCCCTGGTGGAGGTGGCGCGGCGGCGCGGGGTGCGCACCATCCTCGACAACACCTGGGCAACACCACTGTTCCTGCGGGCCCATGACCTGGGCATCGACCTGACGGTGGAGGCGGGCACCAAGTACCTCGGCGGGCATTCGGACCTGCTGCTGGGCCTGGTGACGGCCAACGCCGAATGCTGGCCGGCTCTGCGCGCCAGCTACGACAGCATGTCCATGCTGCCGGGTGCCGAGGATTGCGTGCTGGCGCTGCGTGGCCTGCGCACGTTGAAGCTGCGACTGGAAGAGGCCCAGCGCCGAGGCCTGGAGATGGCCCACTGGCTCAAGGCCCGGCCGGAGGTGAAGCGCGTGCTGCACCCGGCCTTCGAGGACTGCCCTGGCCATGCCCATTGGAAACGCGACTTCACGGGGGCTTCGGGGCTGTTCTCCATCGTTCTGGAGGATCGCTACAGCCGCGATGGCTTGGCGGCCATGCTGGACCACCTGCGGGTGTTCAGCATGGGCTTCTCCTGGGGTGGCTACGAGAGCCTGGTGATCCCCTTCGACTGTCGCAGCTACCGCACCGCCACGGCCTGGACGGAACCGGGCTTCTGCCTGCGCCTGCAGATCGGTCTGGAAGACATGGACGACCTCAAGGCTGACCTGGCCGACGGTTTCGCCCGGCTGGCGGCAGGCTGAGGCGGTTCAGCCCCGCCCCGGACGGCCGTTCAGTAACAGGGAGCGACGACCCCAGGGGCGGAATCAGGGTTCCGTGGAGTGGGGGCGGGCGGATGGCTGGGGGACCGGCCCCAGCAGGCAGGGCCCACGGGCCACCATGGCGGTGGCCTGTGCGGTGGACACCGGCGGGCTGAAGTAATACCCCTGGCCTTGCCGGCAGCCGACGCTTTGCAGCCATTCCAGTTGCCGCTGCGTCTCGATGCCTTCGGCAACGGTGGGGATGCCGAGCTCCTGGCTGAGGCCGAGCATGGCTCGCAGGATGCTTTCGTCCTTGCTGCCGTTGTCCAGCGCAGCGACGAACTGACGGTCGATCTTGAGCTTGTCGAAGTTGTAGCGGCTGATGTGGGCGAGGGACGAGTAGCCGGTGCCGAAGTCGTCCAGTGACACCCGGATGCCCATGGCCTGCAGCGCCTGGATGTTGGCGTTGGCCCGCTCGACATGGTCGATCACGGCGGTCTCGGTGACCTCCAGCTCCAGCCGCCGGGGCGGGAAACCCACCTTGTTGAGGATGCGCGAGACATGGAAAGGCAGGCTCTCGTCTGCCAGGTCGATGCCGCTGAGGTTGAACGAGAGGAACACACCGTTGGGCCACTGGCGGGCTTCTTCACAGGCGCGCTGGAGCAGTTGGCGGGTGATGCGGGTGATGTAGCCGAGGCGCTCGGCCGCCGGGATGAATTGCGCAGGCGCCAGGCTGCCGGCCTCGGGGTGGTCCAGCCGGGCGAGGGCTTCGAAGCCGAGGATCTCGCCGCTCTCCAGAGCAACGATGGGCTGGTAGTCCACCCGCAGGTAGCCGGCCTTCATGCCGTCGTCGAGCAGCTTCACCAGGCGTGTCTGCTGCTCCAGTTCGGTGTCGTTGCCGGCCTCGTAGAACACCAGGGTGTTGCGCCCCTCGCGCTTGCCCGACTGCACGCAGAACGCGGCGCGGGCCATGAGGTCGTCCAGGCGGCGGCCGTCGTCCGGGTAACGGGCGACGCCGAGGGTGGCGCTGACCTCGATGCGCGCGTCCTCGTGCTGCACCGGCTGGCGGATCAGCTCCAGCAGAGCCTCCAGCAGGGCGTTGGCGGCGGTGCGGCTCTTCTGGGAGTGCAGCACCAGGGCGAACTCGTCGGCGCCGGTGCGGCCGATCAGGTCGCCCTCTGGCAATGCGGTGGCCAGCCGGCGGGCCAGCACCTGCAGCAGGTGGTCGCCGGCCTCGTGGCTGTGCAGATCGTTGACCAGGCGGAAGCCGTCGAGGTCCACCAGCACGAAGTAGAACGGCGAGTCGGACACCCCCAGGCAGGGCTCCAGGTGACTGCGCAGACCTCGGCGGTTGGGCAGGCCGGTGAGCATATCGTGCTCGGCCAGGCGGGTGACCTTGAGTTCGGCGCTGCGCCGGGCCTGGGCCTCCCAGCGCATCTCCATCAGCCGGCGCACGCCGAAGATGAAGCCGCACCAGCCCACCAGGCTGAGCATCAGCAGGATCTCGTCCAGCTCCCAGTGCTCATGGCGCGCGGCCGCCCGTTGCAGGCGATCGCCCGCATCGAAGTGAATCAGCAAGGCCAGGCTGACCAGGGCGAACAGCAGGATCAGGACGATGTCGCGCTTCATCCGGCCGGTGCGCGGGCGGTCGTGGGTATCGGGCATGCGAGGCAACACTCCGGGGCCCTGGCGCAGGACTGGCGCCGGGGATACGGAAAATATAGACGTGCCAGGTGCAGGCAAGTGTCAGCCGGCTCGGTGCGCCCGGTCGCCTCTGCGGGGGTGCCAAGGGCCGCAAGCCTCGGCCTGGGTGCGACATTCGCGCATGTGGCTCCGTCGTCTGTCGTGGCGTCCCCGTCGAGAACGGGTGCCTTGGTAGCGGGCACGAATGGGGCGGCCTGAATTTTAGGGCTTGATCGATCGGCTTTATTTGCATTATTTTTTAAAAAGTTATCGTGAAACGATAATTTATTAATCCCAAATGCAATTGAACCCAGGACGGTTTCCCCATGCACCACCTTCCCTTGCTGTCTTCCTTCAAGCGCCTCAAGTGGGCCGGGCTGGCCACTGCCGGCCTCGCCTGCGTCATGGCCCTCAGCGACATCATCATCAACACCGCCATGTGGCACAGCGGCCTGATCAGTACCAGTTATCTGGAGTTCTGGGGCGAGAGCATCCCGCTGCTGCTGGCAGAGGACTACCAGCTTCCTACGCTGAACCTGATCCTGTTGGTGGCACTGGACTATGTGCCGGTGCTGATCTCAAGCCTGGGCCTGCTGCTGACGGGGCTGTTCTTCCTGCGGCTGTCACGCCGCGAACTGTGGTCCACCCGCAATGCGCGGCTTCTGATGACCATCGGCGGGCTGTCTATCCTCGGTCTTGTGCTGCAACCAGTTCTCTATACCCTGACCGGTCTAGTACTATCGCTCGGCCTTCCCCCGGGGGAGGGTCTCCTGGCGGTTTCCGTCGGTTTCAATACCGAATCCATGTCCGAACTCCTCAAGGCGGTCTTCGTCTGCTCGTTCGGTTTCATGATGAATGAAGCCCGCTCGCTCAACGAGGAAGTCAAGGCGTTCGTATAACGGCACCATGAGCATCATCATCAGGCTGGACGTGGTCCTGGCGCAGAACAAGGTTCGCTCCAAGGAACTCGCTGAAATCATCGGCATCACCGAGCAGAACCTTTCCCTTCTGAAGAACGGCAAGGTGAAGGGTATTCGCCTGGAAACCCTCGACCGCATCTGCCGGACACTCAACTGCCAGCCTGGCGACATCCTCGAGTACCAGCCGGACGACTGATCCGGCCCCACCCCCAACCCCGGTGATCCCTTGAAACGACTCCTGTCCCTGGCAGGCGCGGCGGCGCTCGTCCTGCTTTCTGCCTGCGGCCCTTCCGGCCGCTACCAATACGATCTTCCCAAGGATGGCTATGCCCAGGCCTGCGTCGCTCAGTGCCGCATGCAGAAGCAACAATGCGGCTACCTGGACGACAGCAAGCGGCGCCTGCAGGAAGCCCGCATGGACGCTTACCACTACTGCGTGGCCGGCAAGGGCAAGCGCCAGGCCCGCAAGGACTGCGCGTACCCCGCTACCTACGGCGGTTATGGCAGCGGCTACAGCGCCTTCAGTTCCTGCGCAGACGACTACGACCAGTGCTTCACCGGCTGCGGCGGCACCATCCGCTGGATACCGGCGCCGACGCAGTAGATCGCGGCCTCAAGGGCTGGTGCGCTGCCAGGCGCAGATGTCCAGGGTGGCGCCGCGCTTGAGCAACGGGCCGGCCTCGCGGGTCTCCACCAGGCGTGATTGCCCGCGCCAGCACAGCAGCGTGCGACGCCCGCCGTAGGCCAGGTCCGCGAGGATCTGCCCCCAATGGCGGTACTGCACGTCGTGGCCCTCGCCGGGGTACAGGCGGGTGGCCACGACGTTGGCGTAGTGGTTGCGCCAGAACGTGGCGTGAGCCGGCACCACCGTGGTGTCGGCTTCGCCGTGGTAGATGAACACCGGCGCGGCCACCGCCGAGACATCCGCCACCGGCTGGCTGCAGTAGAGCTTCAGCTCGTGCACCAGGGGCTGCAGGTCGAAGCCGGTCGAACCCTTGCCATAGAAGAAGCGCGCGCCTTCGTCGGCGGCTTCGTCTAGGAAGCCCGGCACCCGGTTCACCGCTGTGTTCGGCCCCAGGTCCCACCACACCGAGGGCACGTCGTAACGGGCAGCCAGGTACTTGTCGATGATCTGCTGGTCACTGAGCGCGCAGGACGGGGAGGGCGCCGCCACCCCCGCGTTTTGCGAGATGGCCGCTGCCAGGTGAACCGAGCGCAGGCGTGTCGGCAGGCGCGAGGCGATGGCGGCGCTGTACGGCCCACCGCCGGAGATCGCCACCAGTGAGAAGCGTTGTACGCCCAGGTGTGCCAGCAGCGCCTCCACCTCGGTGGCGTAGCTGGCGTAGTTGCCGTTGGGGTCGAAGGACGTTTCGCCGAAGCCGTTGCGTTCCAGGGCGATGAAGCGCAAGCCCAGGGACTGGCGCAGGCTGTGCAGGAAGTCGGTCAGCACCAGGGCCCGGCCGCTGGTGCCATGCCCGCTGACCAGCACCACCGGGATGCCGTTGCGCGGGCCTTCGTCCAGGTAATGCAGGGTCTTGCCGTTGCCATCCACCCAGCGCTGCATCGCCGGGCCGATGTAGTCGAAATCGTTCTGCACCTTCACATCCGCCAGCGCCGTTCCCAGGCTCAGGACCAGGGCCGGCAGCCATCCGAAGCAACCTTTCATGGGGTGTTCTCCTGTTCGTCGTGGTTTCGTCCCATCCACCGCATCCCGATTGCCAGGCCACCGGGGAAGCTGCGTCGGCAACCAGTCTAGGGTGGCGACAGGGCTTCTCCGCCGCATGAACGACGTGTTTTAGGACTGGGCCGACATGACGACCGTCAATTGCCCGAAAGAGAGCCCTGTATTTTGTCCGGCAGCGCCTAGGCTGGAACAAAAGCCCTGGCATGGTTCATTCAAGCTCGATCGCCAGGGGGGACCGGGTGGAAGAAATGGTTGTCAAGAAAGCGCGCGTGATTCTGTGGATGCTCGGCGTACTGGCCGTCTGTCTGCTCGTCGGCCTGTTCGCCAGCTACCAGCAGGCGGTGCGCAACGATGAACTCATCAATCAGGCATTGTTGAGCGAGGGCAAGCTGATCGAGCACGATCTGGTCGGCCGTCTGGACATCTACACCTATCGGCTACGCAGCATCCGCGGTGCCATCTACATGCTGCAGCTGCCCAACGTAACGCGGGACCTGATGCATCGGTTCAGCCAGGTCCGGGACATCGAAAAGGAGTTTCCGGGCGCACGGGGCTTCGGGTTCGTCAGGCGTGTTCCCTTGGAGGACGAGGCTGCCTTCCTGAAGCGTGTCCGCGCCGAAGGCCGGCCCGATTTCATGCTACGCCAGTTGGTCCCGCACAAAGGGGAACGCTTCGTCATCGAGTACGTGGAACCGGAGCACCTGAATCTGCAAGCGCTGGGGTTTGACCTGGCCTCCGAGACACGCCGCCGACAAGCTGCCGTCACTGCAATGGAAACAGGCCAAGCGACCCTGACCGCGCCCCTCGTTCTGGTGCAGGAGTCGGCGGAGCCGTCTCGTGCCTTCCTCCTGCTGGTCCCGGTGTACGCTTCACCCAACACGCCGCCCACGGTCGAGGAGCGGCAACGGGAAACGCTTGGCTGGACCTATGCGCCGTTGTCCATACGGGAGGTGATGCGCTTCATCGACGTGCTGCAGGCGAAGAGCCTGCGTCTGACCCTTTATGACGTTGTGGGGGGCGGCACATCGCACCTGCTGTTCGACTCGAGCCCCAACGAAACGAGTGACGCTGCATTCACGGTCACATTCGATCGAGAAGTCTATGGGCGCACCTGGCGGTTCGAGGTCGCCTCGTCGCCAGCCTTCATCCAGTCATTGGAGCTGACCAGCCCGGAGCGTGTCTTCGGACTCGTTGCGCTGGCCGGCCTGCTGCTCACCGGCATGACCGGTGCGCTGCTGGTCTCGCGCCAGCGGCAAAAGACCATTGCCGCGCAACAGGCGCGCCTTGCCACCATCGTCGAGAACTCCCGGGACGCCATCATCGGCGAAGCCCTGGATGGCACCATCGTCACCTGGAACCCCGCCGCCGAGCAGATGTTCGGCTACAGCGCCGACGAGGTGATCGGCCGGCCGCTGGCGCCGCTGCTGCTGCCGCCCGAGCGCATCTCCGAGGATGAGGACCTGCTGGAACGGGTCGCCCGTGGCGAACTGGGTTCCACCCTTGAGACCCAACGACGGCACAAGCAGGGCCACCTGATCGATGTCGCCATCACCTGCAGCCTGATCCGTGAGTCGGACGGCGAGATTCTCGCCGCCGCCAAACTGATGCATGACATCAGCGACCGCTTGCGCGCGGAACGCTACCTCAAGGAGTTCAACGCCAGACTCGAACAGCAGGTGAGCCAGCGCACTGCCGAGCTGTCGCGACTGGCGGGCCTGCTGCAGGGTGTCCTGAATGCCTCCTCCGAGGTCTCCATCATCGCCACCGATACCGAGGGCACCATCATGGTGTTCAACCGTGGTGCCGAGCGCCTGCTGGGCTACCAGAGCGGTGATGCGGTGGGGATGCTGTCGATCCTCTCGCTCCACGAACAGGACGAGATCAGCCGACGCGGCGAAGCCCTGAGTGCCGAGGTCGGGCGGGTGGTACAGGGGCTGGAGGTGCTGTGCCTGAAGGCCGACAACGAGGGCGCGGAAACCCGCGAATGGACCTACATCCGCCAGGATGGCAGCGCCGTCCCGGTGTCGATGATCATGACTGCCATCCGCACCGCCGAGGGCGAAGCCATCGGTTACCTGAGCATCGCCCAGGACATCACCGAGCGCCTGCGCTCCAGCGAAGAGCTGCGTGCGGCCACCGTGGCCGCCGAGCGCGCCAACGCGGCCAAGAGCCTGTTCCTGGCCAACATGAGCCATGAGATCCGCACACCGATGAACGCCGTGATCGGCGTCGCCCATCTGCTGCAGAGCACCCCGCTCAATGAAGAACAACGCAACCTGCTGGGCAAGCTGGAGATTGCCGGGCGTTCGTTGCTGGGGATCATCAACGACATCCTCGACATCGCCAAGATCGAGGCCGGCGAGATGCGCCTGGAAAGCCGGCCTTTCAGCCTGCGCCAGGTGCTGCGGGAGCTGGGCGAGCTGTTCTCGCCGCAGGCCGAGGCCAAAGGCCTGGACTTCACCCTGGAAGGGCTCGACGAGCTGCCCGGCCAGGTCATGGGGGACTCCCTGCGGATCAGCCAGATCCTCATGAACCTAGTGGGCAACGCCATGAAGTTCACCGCTACGGGCGGCATCACCGTCCGCGTCGCCTGCCAGAAGGAGGGGACTGCCCGCGCCCGTGTAAGCCTCACGGTGATCGACACCGGCTGCGGTATCGCCGCCGACGTGGTGGACCAGTTGTTCTCGCCCTTCACCCAGGCCGACACCTCCACCACCCGACGGTTCGGCGGCACTGGGCTGGGGCTCTCCGTGGTGCGTGGCCTGGCCGAGCAGATGGGCGGCAGCGCCGGGGTGCGCAGCGAACTGGGGCAGGGCAGTGAATTCTGGGTCTGTGTCCCGATGGAGATTGCCCAGACCGACCTCGACGCCACGGCCACCGCACGCAGTCTCGAAGTGGTGGTGGTCGACGACAGCGAAGCCGACCGCCAGCAACTGGCACGTCATTGTCGCGGTCTCGGCTGGCGGGTACGCACGCTGGACAGCGGCGAAGCGCTGCTCGACCTGTTGGGCGAGCGCATGCAGCACGGCCTGCAGTTGCCCGACGTGCTGCTGGTGGACTGGCAGATGCCGGGGCTCGACGGTGTCGCCGTACTGGAGGAAAGCGCCCGCACCCTCGGTGCGAACCGCCTGCCCAGCAGCCTGTTGGTCTCAGCCCATGAACTCGACGGCTATGTGCGGGCGGCCGGGAGCGGACTGGTGGACCAGGCCCTGCGCAAACCGGTGGACAGCTCCAGCCTGTTCAATGCGGTCAACTCGGCGGTGGTTCGCCACGTCGGCAACACCGACAAGATCATGCTCGGCACCGACCTGGACACCCTCTCCACCCGCTGGCTGGAGGGCACCCGCCTGCTGCTGGTGGACGACAGCGAGATCAACCTCGAAGTGGCCAGCCTGCTGCTTGGTCAGCAGGGGGCCGAGGTGGACACCGCCATGAACGGGCGTGAGGCGGTGCAGCGCCTCGAGCAGGCACCGGAGCGCTACGACGCGGTGCTGATGGACGTGCAGATGCCGGAAATGGACGGCTACGAAGCCACCCGCATTGTGCGCACGCAGCTTGGCCTGACCCGCCTGCCGGTGATCGCTCTGACCGCCGGAGCCCTGGCCGAGGAGCGCCGCCAGGCCGAGGCGGCCGGCATGGACGAGTTCCTCTCCAAACCCCTGGAGCCGGCTTCGCTGATCCGCACCCTGCGTCGGCTTATCGAGCAGTTCCGCCTGGAGCCGCTGCCCGTGCGCAACCTGTCTGCACGCCTGGAACCACTGGGCGACCAGACCTGGCCGGTGATTCCCGGTATTGACGCCCGGGAGGCCGCCAACCGTCTGGGCAACGACATCCAACTGTTCCTCGGGTCACTGAACAAGCTGCTCAACGAGTTCGCCGACCTCGAGGACACCCGACTCGCCCAGCAACTGCTCAGCCGCGATGCAGCGGCCCTGGTCAGCAAGCTGCACAAGTTGCGGGGCTCCGCCGGCCTGCTGGGGGCCATGGCCTTGCACCGGGCTTGTGGCGATGGCGAGTCGAGCATCCGCAAGCAGGCCAGCGGCGCCGAACAGCGTCTGGCCCTGCAGCAGGTGTCCGAAGCCCTGGTGGCCCTGCGTGCGGCAGCCGCGCCCCATCTGGAGGCTCAGCAGCATGCCCCCGCACCCGGGTCTCAGGACAGCGACGAGACCGAGCAGGCCCTGGCGGCGCTGATCAGCCAGTTGCGGGGGCGTGACATGGCGGCCATCGACACCTTTCCCGACGCCGTGGCGGCCTTGGTGGCAAAGGGCGGTCAGGCACTGGCGGACGCCGCCTGGAAGGCGGTGGACGACCTGCAATTCGACCAGGCACTGGGCATCCTGGCGGCTCATGGACTGACTGGCAACGAGGGCAGCGAACATGCATGAAGCCATCATCCTCCTGGTAGACGACGACACCCTGGCCATCCGCGCGCTGAGCAAGGCCCTCAATGGGCTGGGTCAGATCCGCTTCGCCACCTCCGGGGAGGAGGGCCTGCGCATCGCCCGTGAGAGCTTTCCGGACCTGATCATCCTCGACTCGGAGATGCCTGGCATGAGCGGTTTCCAGGTCTGCGAGGCGCTGAAGAAGGACCCGGTACTGGAGGAAATCCCGGTGATCTTCATCACCAGCCACACCGAAGGCGACATGGAGGAGGCCGGCCTGGCCCTGGGTGCCGTGGATTTCATCGCCAAGCCCATTCGTCCGGCCATCGTCGCCGCCCGGGCCGGCACCCACCTCAGGCTCAAGCAGGCCCTGGACCGCCTCAACGTACTGGCCCAGACCGACGGCCTCACCGGGCTGTCCAACCGACGCACCCTCGATGCAGCCCTGGAGCGCGAATGCATCCGCGCCAGCCGTTCCGGTGGCGAGGTGTCCCTGGTGCTGCTCGATATCGATTTCTTCAAGCGCTACAACGACACCTATGGCCACATCCAGGGCGACCAGTGCCTGGTGTTGGTGTCGTCGGCTCTGCGCCGCTGCGCCAAGCGTGCAATCGACCTGGTGGCGCGCTACGGCGGCGAGGAGTTCGCCCTGCTGTTACCGGATACGGGAGCCGATGGCGCTTGGGAGGTTGCCGAGCACATCCACCAGGAGGTGGCGCTGTTGGGCATACCGCACTCGGCCAGCGACAAGGGGCAGGTCTCGGTCTCCATCGGCGTTGCCAGCTTCGCGCCTGCCGAACCGGCAGCACACCGGCACCTGACGCCGCCCGACCTGCTCAAGGCGGCGGATGCGGCGCTCTACGAGGCCAAGACGGGTGGACGCTCCTGCAGTCGCCAGCGTGACGTGTCCGGTGAGCCTGCCGCCGGATAATGCCGTTCACGCCGGCTGCACCGCGCTTCGCCGGGCCGCCCTCGACAGGCGCCCGGCGTTCGCTCAGGCTGCGTTCCTCCAGTCCCCATGGGATTCCTTCATGCGCTCGATCCTGTTTGCCGCCGTGCTGTCGTTGCCCGTCGCCACGCTCGCCGCGCCGCCGCTCTACCTTGCCGACTTCGTGGCGGCAAACCCCGGAGATGCCCAGCAGCGTGAGCGCGCCGGCCAGTTGGGCACAGCGTTGCAGCGGGCCCTCGCTGCGCGACAGGTGCAGGTGCTGCATCTGGATGATCGCCAGCCCTTGCCGCAGAGCGGCTGGCTGATCCAGGGCCAGGTCGCCAGCCAGGGTGGTCGGCGTCTGGTGCGCACGGCGGTGGGATTCGGCGCCGGCGCCAGCAGCGTCGAGGCTCAGGTGTGGATCAGCGATTTGGCAGCGGGCGAGTGGCGTCAGTTGGCCGCCCAGGACCGTTCCGGGCGCCTGCCCGGTGCGTTGCTTACACGCAACCCCCAGGTGGCAGCCGCCAAGTTCCTGCTGGAGCGCCGAGCCCTGGACCGCAACCTGGACGATGTCGCCGCCGAACTGGCCGACGAAATCGTCCGGGACCTGGCCAAGGCGCGCTGATCAGCCCAGCCCGGTCAGGGGAATGCGGCGGATGCGTCCGTCCAGGGGGGCGGTGCCTGCGTCTGGCGTCGGCAGCGGCCGACCGCTGAGGCCCATGCCCTCGCTGACCAGCACCGCATCGGCCAGCAGGCAGAGGTTGGACGGTGTATCCAGCCCTTCGGCCAGCACCGCAACCGCACCACGGCCCAGGTCGCAGTGCAGCAGGCGCCCGCTGAAGCGCTCGAACCCGCCGTGCCAGGCCGCGCCGGCCCAGTCCGGCGTCAGCGGTTGCAGCAGGCGCTGGCACAGCTCCAGGACCAGCAGGTTGCCGTCCTTCGTCAGTGCCAGTCCGGTGGGTAACTGCAGGCCGAACACCACCGTCTCGATGTGGCCGTCCTCGGGCCAGACGCGGATCACCTGCCCGGCGTGGTCGGCGAACTCCACGCCGCGCAACGCCGGGTCGCGGCGCAACTCGCCGGAGAACAGCGTCACCAGCAGCGCACCGGTGGCCGGCTCGTGCACCAGGGTCACCGGCACCGCTTCCTGGCCCTGGGCCAGGTCCGGCAACTGGACCAGCACTCGCTCGTCATAGCCTTCGACGAACTCCACCACCTGGTTGGTATCCGGCTTGACCGACAGCCAGCTGCGGCGCCCCGGGTGGTAGCACAGCGCGTTGAGGTTGCCCCGGCTGCGGAACAGCATGGCAGGCGGCGATTGGCCGAGGTCGAGGATGCGCGAACCGTCCACGTAGTCGGTGAGGCTGGCCAGGCAACGCCCGCCGTCACAGCACACGTCGGACAGCCCCATGATCTCGTCCCGCAGCATGCGCACCTGCATGTTCATGGAGCGGAAGCCCTCGGCAATCACCTCCGGTGCCTGGTAATGGCCGGAGAGGCCCGGCATCGGTCGCAGGCGGCTGATACGCCCGCTGAGGGGCTGGTCGGCGTGTCCGGAACCGGCCTCCACCAGCAGCAGGCTGCCGAACTCTTCTACGCACAGGCCCCGGGGGTTGAGCAGCCCCTCGGCAATCACCGTACTGCTGCGCACGGCGTCGCGAGGGTTGAAGGGGATATGGATGGTCATGGCGGCTCCTCCTCAGGCTGCCGGGGGTTGCCAGGGGCTGCCGGTGAGGTAGGCCTTGAGCAGCGCCCGCTGGCACGGCGACATGGAGCGCACCACCGGCATGTACAGCGTGGTGCCTTTGTAGGCGTCGTCGGTGCGCGCGAGGATCGCCTGCCGTGCATTCCAGATCGCGTCCTGCTGGTTCAGCGGGATGTAGCGGGACATGGCAGGGAAGGCCAGGTAGTGGAAGCGCAGCACCGCCGGGTAGACCTGGTCCCAGGTGACGGTGCTGCCAGCGGGGATGCCGAAGTCGGTGTGGGAGTAGAAACGGAAGTTGGTGAAGCCGCTGGAGGTGCCGAGGCTATAGGCCAGGGAGGTGTAGCCAGCCTCCGCCGAGGTGTTGCTCTTGCGTGAGAGGGACACCTTCACTTCCGTCTGCCCGGACTCGACCGTTACCGGCTCAGCGGGGTACTGCAACAGGTCCCAGTTCGAGGGATCGGCGAGGATGCCGGCTGGCCCTGCGCTAAAGCTGATCGACGTGGCCTGCGGCAGCGGCCCGCCGAGGTAACGCACCTGCAGGGTGAGTTCCAGGCCATCGGGGTAGTCGTCCATGTACAGGTTGCGCTGGTCGCTGTAGATGCGCATTGGGGTTTCGCTGACCTGCAGCTGGGTGCCGGAGACCATGTTGGGGGCGTGCATGCCCAGGGCCGTGGTGCTGGCCAGTTCGCAGGCCGGGTGGGGCAGGGGAATGTCCACCAGGCCACCGTAGACGTAGTACTGCTGCAGCAACGCCGAGTCGGCGGGCAGGGTGGCCAGGGTCAAACCCCCGGCGGTGATGGTCACCGGGCCGTAGTCGGCATTGGGGCCGATGGGGCTGGTGATGTCGGTGCGGTCGGCGCGGAAAGTCGCCTTGGGAATCAGGTTGACCATGTCCAGACTCAGCCAACCGCAATGACCTGGTGCACTGGCGGGCACCACCTGGGCATAGCCCGCGCCGCCGGTGTCGGCGTTGAACAGCGAACGGCCGGCCGGGCAGATCTGCGGCTCACCGGCGAACGCCGGGGCCAGCGTACCGATGACCCGGCCGATGCTCGGGTTTGGCGTGTAGCGGCCGGCGGCATAGTCCGCGTCCAACTCGGCAGTGGTCATGCCGGGGCACATTTCGAACATCACGAAGCGCAGCACCAGGCCCGTGGCGCCGGGGGCTTCGATCAGGCTTTTGAGGGCCGCGCTGTTCTGGTTCCAGCTGACGATGGCGCTCAGCGGGAAGGTGACCTGGAAGGTGCCGCTGATGACGCAGGAGCCCGGCGCATCGTCGATACGCTCCAGGATTCGCTTGGCCAGGTCGAAGCTGCTGGCCACCACGTTGGCATGGATCACCAGTTGCGGGTCGGTGGTGCCGCCGATCTGCAGGCCGCCGATGTAAATCTGGGTAGAGATGGAGCCGGTGGGGTCCAGGTCCACCATCATCGGGCCGGATACCGGGGCTTGTCCGGTCACCGGGTCCACCGAACCGAGCAGGTACACCGGCTGGCCCACCAGATCACCGCTGGTGCTGATGGCGCCGGGGGTGCCCTGGGAGCTGATCAGCACGTTCTGCAGGTCCACCACGTGCTGGCCGTAATGGTTCCAGCCCCCGGCGGTGTAGTAGCCGCCGGCAGGCGCGTTCATCAGATCGTTGAGTTCGTCGTCGCTGTAGCCCTGGGCTTCGGGAGCCACCTGGGAGTTGGGGATGTCGAACAGGTCGAGGGTCTGCGAGTCGTCGGGGCCCATGGGAATGGTCGGCTTGTTGTTGGGCAGGCTCACGTCGGTGCGGATGCCGCCCCAGAAGTTCAGTCGGGGTCCGTTCAGGATGCTCATGGGCTCATTCCTCGTCCTTGTTGAGAGCGGCCGAGGCGGGCGCCTTGGCGAATTTGAACAGGTAGGAGTAGTCGGACTTGTAGGGGCTGTTCCTCGCCGTAGCCATGGAGTGGCAGTTCATGCAGCTGCTGTTGGGCTGGATGTAGCTCTCCATGGTGACGTTGGCGGACAGCGCCGGCGTCGGCTGGCCCAGTGGGTTGCCGGGGTTGTCCGGCATCAGCGGGCGCTGGGTGGTGACCAGTTGGTAGTAGCGCAACACGCTCTGCTGCACGTTCTGCTGGTACTGGGCGTTGACCGCTGCCGTGTCACTGGCGATGGGGGTGACACGGGTCAGCGGGTCGGGGGTCTGGAAGGTGGTGCCAGGCTTGGGAACGCAGACCAGGTTGCTGTCCTGCTGCTGCCAGGTGCAGGGCGACTGGTTGACGCTGCTCGCCGGGGCGCTGGCGTCGTAGTAGCTGTAGGGGCTGGCGCTGCCGCTGCCACCGGGCACGTTGTCCACCTGCTCGAAGGTGGACCAGACCCACTGCGGGTAGCCCGGCGCCTTGACGATGATGTGCAGCCCCACCAGGCCCAGAGTGGCTTCCACGGTCGTGCCGGTGGCAACGCCCTGGCTGTTGAACTGCGCCACCTGGGCGCGGGTGGTGAAGTAGCGCGCGGCATTGTCCTGGGGCGTCAGCACCCGCCAGGCAGCCTTGATCTCGGTGGCCTGGGCGGGGAAGGCGATGTTGCGCGCCTGGCTCACCACGCTCAGGTCGTAGAAGCGGTTCTGCACGATGTAGTCGTACGAGACCTCGTTGGCGGCAATGTCGTAGTAGGTGGGGTTGCCGCGCTGGTCGATCAGCCAGCCGCCCACGGCCTGGTCCACTAACTGCACCACGGAAGTGTTCTTCAGCGCGGCGATGTTGATCATGCCCAGGCTGCGGGCGCTCATCGGGCTGTTCCAGGGCCCGGGATTCTGGCCGTTGGGCAGGAAGATCTCGTTCACGTCCTTGTAGCTCTGCCACACGGTGGGCCCGGGGGAGCCCAGGGGCCGGTTGCAATCCGGCTGGCCGCGCTGGCCGGCCTGCACCGGCCAGTTGAGGGCGATGAAGAGCTGCCAGCTGTAACGGTCGAAGTCGGCCTGGGCGGCAGTAGGAGCCGGTGCGCTGGTGGGCGGCTGGCAGGCCGGGGTGGTGCCGGTGACGGCGGCCTGGGGCTGCTCGCGGGCCTGGCAGGCGAGGGCACTGGCCAGCAGCAGGGCGGAGCCGGCGTAGCGGAAGGTCGGGTTCATGGTGGCGCTCCTTGCCGGTCAGGGCTGCATGGATTTCAGCTGGTTCCACTGGGCCTTGGCCCCGTTGGCCTGGGGCGACGGCGGGTTGAACAACTGGCAGGGCTCGGGGTTGACCGGGCACTTCTTGGCCACCTGGTCCCAGGTCTTGGCCGGGTCGGGCTTCTCGATGCGGAAGTTCACGTAGTTCTGGCTGACGATGGGCGCGTTGGCGACGCTGGCATCCCCGGAGAAGTAGAACGACTGCGGGTGGCGGAACAGCGGCTGGCCGGGCGCGGCGCGGGTGGCGTCCTTGTAGAAGACGTAGCCGAACAGGATCGGCCCCTGGGGCGACTGCACGTCCAGTGCATAGGCCTGCACGCTGCCGCCCAGGTTCTGGCTGCGGGTGGGGCTGTAGGGCAGGTGCTGGATGAAGTCCTGCCGCGCCGGGTGGTTCATGGGCGAGAAGGCGCAGCACTCGGGCATGGTCTTGGGCCGGTCCTCGTAGGTGAGGAAGTAGGCCTTGTTGCCCAGGGAGACGAAGGAGCAGGTGTAGTTGTTGTCCTTGATCGGGAAGATCGGCAGGCAGTACTTCTCGTAGTGCTCCATCATCGCGCCGTAGCCGTCGCCATCGGCGGGGATGTAGGTGGTGTCGTAGTAGCTGGTGCCCTTGGAGACGGTGTAGTCGGCGGGCTTGAGGGTGCTGGGCGGGTTGCTGTAGGGCGGCGGGTTCTTCTCGTAGTTCTGGGTGACACGGAACATGGTCCAGTCACTGACCCAGGTGGCGGGGAAGAACGGGTCGCTGGGCTCGCCGGGTTTGCGCTCGGCGATGCAGTTGCCGTTGCTGGCGTCGCACTCGTAGGTGTTGTGCACGCCGTTGGTGAAGAACACGTTGGGGGCGTCATCGGCGGCGAGGGCGGGTTGGCCGATCAACGCGAGGGGCAGCAGCCAGGCAAGCAGATGGACTTTCTTCATGAGGACTCTCCTTCGTAACGGCAGGGCGGGCGAGCGGTGCCGGCCCGCCTGCGGGTTCCAGGTCAACGACGGTTCAGGTCAGGGGCCGTGGCGGGTAGTTGAGCTTCACCAGCTCGTTGGCCCAGCGTTCCAGCACCGCGCGCCGGCTCTGCGGCAGGTCACGGGTGATGGGCATGGCAAGGGTGCTTTCTTCCTGGTAGGGCTTGCTGACCAGGCGGATCAACTGGTCGATGGCGCCTTCGATGCGCTGCAGGGAGTTCAGCGGCATGTACTTGTCCATGATCGGGTAGAGGTAATAGAACGGCTCGAAGATGCGTGGGTAGATGAAGCCCTCCCAGATCTGCACCCGCGCGTCCGTGAGCTTGCACACCTGGTTCCAGGCCGCGACGAACTCGCCCATCAACCCGGGCTCGTCCGGCAGCACCCGCAGGGGCGCGAGGAAGTCGGTGTAGGCGGTCGGGTAGTCGAAGCTGAAGGGCACCGCAGGCGCCGCGCCGGGGCCGTCCTGGACGAAGAAGCGCAGGGTCGGGAAGCCGGCGGCGATGGCCTTGACCGTCACCTGGGCGACGCCGTTGGCGTCGGTGGTGATCTGCGTGAGGCTGTAGTCCACCGTGGTGCCGTCACCCAGCACGCCCGTGCGCGGGATGGACGGGATGAACTGCAGGCAGGGCGCCAGGCTGACGCCGGCCGGGGTGGCCTTGACGTGCTGGTAGTTGATCGTGGCCGTCGGCTCGTCGCTCGTCGGCAGCACTCGCTGCAGACTGCGGCCGGCGCCCTCGCTGACCAGGCTTGCCGGCGCCTGGGTACCGACGAACTGCGGCAGCAGCGTGGCGTTCTTGTTGCGGTTGGCGGGGTCGTCTGTGATCAGCCCGAAGTCCACGTCATTGCTGAAGGCCAGGAAATAACTGCTGGTGGTCAGCATGTAGGGGTTGTTGTACTCCGCCACCCACAGGGTGGTGCCGGCCGGGGCGGGCAGGCCGTCGTACTGCACCATGATCTGCAGGGTGCGGGTGTCCCCCACATCGATGAAGGTGCCGCTCTCGATCACCTCGGCGGTCCACATCTGCTGCTGGGCGGCGAGCACCGGGCTGCTGCCCTGCGTCTGCAGGGCCAGGGTGCCGGTCTGGGTCCTGGCCACGGCATCCGTCACCGGCAGGTCCACCAGGCCTGCACGCTTGTCGAAGGCGGCCTGGGCGTACTGGGCGAAGGCGAGGTCCGCCAGGGGCTGGAACTGGCCGTTCTGCTGGACGCCGACCTGGAAGTCCCCCAGCTGCAGCTTCTCGCATTCCGGCACGGTCGCCTGGCTGTCCGGCAGGGGGTAGAAGGGAAAGCCGGTACCCAGGTCCAGGGACAGCAGATCCCCCTGGGCCTGCGCAGAAATCACCCCTAGCGTGATCGACGGGGGCGCATCGGGGTTGCCTGGGATGGGCGACAGGACGGAGACCGCATTGGCCGGCTCCAGCCGGCGACCGGCCGGGGCCGTGGGGTACTCATCGGCGAACCACAGGCCCAGCACGCCGGCCGTGCGGCTGTAGGCCGGGTTGAAGAAGATGTCGGCGACGTTGTCCAGGCCCTTCTGGTACATGTCCTGCAGCGCCTGTTGCTGCACCGCCAGGGCCTCCAGGCACTGCTTGCATTGATCGCACTGGGGATCGGTCGCGCAGGTGTCGCAGCCGGGGCCGCCGGTGCGGGTCACCACCTTCGGGTAGTCGTTGAAGATGCCGTTGCGGTCGTAGTAGGTCAGGTAGGTGGTGAAGCGGAACATCAGGCCCTTGGCGTTCTGCGCCTCCATCTGTTGCTGCAGGGCCTTGAGCAGGGCCGAGTCGCCCAGTTGCCACTGCAGGTTCTCGCGGGGGAAGCAGGTCTGCCAGGTGGTGGTGACCGTGTTCAGGCCCTGCACGGCCCCCCAGTTGAAGTTGAGGAAGCGGTCGAGCATGCGGTAGGCGCGCTTGGCCGTGAGGCCGCAGGTGGCGTCGCCCAGCACCAGGCGGTCGAAGTACAGCGCGGTGAAGGTGTTCTGCCAGGGGCTGATGTCGACGAAGCGCGCGGGGGTGGGCTTGTCGCTGCCGAAGGGGTTGCCCAGCAACTGGAAGCCCTTGCCCACGATGGGGTCCTGCTCGATGTAGCTGTTGGCCTGCAGTTCGCCGCCGATGATCAGCGAGCGGATGTCGTTGTAGTCCACGGTGCCGCAGGCATTGTCACCGAACAGGTCCCATTCCGCCGGGATCTGCGGCAGGCCGCTGTTGGCGCTGTTGTTGGGCACCTGCAGCACGTAGTCCGGCACCTGGGCTTCGGGCAGCGGGGCGATCATCCAGGGCAGGACCTTGTCCCGCGCATTGCCGGGGTTGATGCCGAAGTGCTCCAGGAAGGGCCAGTTCAGGTCCATCTTCACGGCGTCGTAGAGCGGGTAGAGGTCGTTGTTGTTGGCCGTGGGCGGGTTCCAGAAGAAATGCCCGTTGAGGTAGAGCCGGGGGAAGTTCAAGACGCTCATGGTTCGTGCTCCTTATTGTTTCCACTGGGCGCGCTTGAGCGACCAGACGTAGTCCAGCCGGTTGTAGCCGGCGAAGGCGCTCTCCGGCAGCGGTTCCACGGGGTAGGCGATGCCGTCCTGGGAGGGCAGGGCGAAGTTGAAGTAGCCCTTCTTCGCCGAGAAGGCCGCCGTGCCATGGCAGGCCAGGCACGAGGACTGGCTCTGGAAGGCCGACTCCAACTGCGAGTTGGCCAGCAGCTTGGGCTCGCCGCCGGCGATGTACTGCACGCCGATCAGCTCGTACTGGCCCAGCGCGGCGTACTGCGGCTGGAACTGGGCGTTGGCGGCCTGGGCCGCCGGGGTCGGGCCGGTGCTGTTGGTCATCGGCTTGGGCGGGATGTCGTTGGTGACGGTGTACTTGCTGTTGTTGCGGTTCTCGAAGGTGGTCCAGACCCAGTCGGGGGTGAGCTTGTTGATCACGTGCATGCCGCTGAGGGCGGCGTAGCCCACTTCGTACTGGCTGCCGTTCTTCAGGTAGTAGGCCTGGGCGATGTAGTAGCCGTCGTTCTCCAGGGTCTTGCGGAAGGTCTTATCGGTGCCGATCCAGATCCACGCCGTCTTCACCTCCCAGGCGTTGGCGGGGAAGGCCAGGTTGGCGGTCAGCGCAGCCTGGCCGTCGACGTTGTAGACCTGCTTGTCGACGATGTAGTCGAAGGTGCCCTGGCCCATCAGCAGCTGGAAGCGCACCGGCTTGCCTTTCTGCGCCGCCGGCACCTGGCCGCCCATTTCCAGCACCAGACCGTCCACCTGCTGGATGCTGTCGAGGTTGTGGAAGGTGGCTGTGGTGTCCAGCCCCAGTTGCTTGGCCTGCTTCAGCACCGTGGTGGGGGTGGGTTCACGCTCGTTGTAGGGCAGCGGTTTGCCACCGTTGGGCAGGAACACCTGGTCGGTGGGCTTGAGGCCCTCCCAGACGCGGCTGGTGCTGCCCTTTATTTCGGGCTGGTTGAGGCAGACGAACCAGTTCCAGGCGGTGACTTCCGGTGCGCCAGTGAACTGCGTTCGCAGGGCATCGGCATGGCCGCCGTAGTCGAAGAAACCGGTGCAGTCGAAGGAGGGTTGGCTCTGGGCCTGGGCCGAACCGGCCAGGATGCTCAGGACTGCAAGGGAGAGGGCTCGTTGCATGGGGTCTCCTTGGCCGAAGCCTTGTCGAGAGTGCGGTGCCCCAGGAAGTACTGCAGGAGCAGGTGTTTTACCGAGGTGACCGGCAGGCGGTCCGGTAAGGGGAGGTCGCAATCGGTGATCAGCAGCGGTCCATCCTGGTCGCTGGCGGGAAGACGGCCGTGGCTCCCGCGTACCAGGCGGGTGTCCAGGGGGATCAGGTCCATGTAGTAGCGGAAGCCGAGCAGCTTCTGCGCCAGGCGCCGCGCCACCCGCAGGCGCGGGAAGGCGATGGCGGGGTCGACGAACAGTTCCAGCGGGTCGTAGCCAGGCTTGCGGTGGATGTCCACGGTGCGGGCGAAGTCCGGCGCGAGGCGGTCGTCGAACCAGTAGTAGTAATCGAACCAGTAGCCGGGCGCGGCCATGGCCACCAGGTCGCCGGCGCGGGGGTGGTCCAGCTGCCAGGCGCGCTGCTCGTCACGGTCCAGCACCCGCTCGATGCCCGGCTGGCGCGCCAGCATCGCCTTGACCCGGGGCAGCTCACGGGGCTCGCGCACGTAGACGTGGGCCACCTGGTGGTCGGCCACGGCGAAGGCCGCGCTGGCGCCGGGGTCGAGCAGCTCCCAGCTCAGCGAACGGCGCACTTGCAGCCAGCCTTCGGCCCGCAGCAGGCGGTTGATGGAGATGGACTGCTGCACCGGCTCGATGCCGTACTCGGACACCAGCATCACCGCAGTGTCCTGGGTGCGGGCGAAGTCCAGCAGGCGGCCCACCTCGGCGTCGATGGCGCGCACCTGGGCACCGATCTCCGGGTGGCGTGGGCCGAGGCGCTGCAGGTCGTAGTCCAGGTGGGGCAGGTAGACCAGTTGCAGGTGCGGCCGATTGAGGTCGAACTCGGCCATGGCGCAGTCGACGATCCAGCGGCTGGAGCCGATGCCGGCCATCGGGCCCCAGAAGCTAGGGAAGGGGAAGGTACCGATGCGCTGCTCGATCTCCGCGTGCAGCGAGGCGGGGGACGAGTAGAGGCCGAACACCTTGCGCCCGTCGGCGGGGTAGTGGGGGCGCGGGGTGATGGAGGCGCTGACGTCGGCGTACATGTTGTACCACCAGAACAGCTGGCTGCAGCGGAACGCCGGCCACTGGCGGGCGATGGCCTGCCAGACCTTCTCGCCCTGGACCAGGGCATTGGGCTGCAGCCAGAAGCGCACCTCGGCCTGGTCGCGGAAGTACCAGCCGTTACCGACGATGCCGTGCCCCGAAGGCGGCAGGCCGGTGAGCATGGAGGCCTGCACACTGGTGGTGACGGCCGGGAACACCGGTTGCAGGCCGGCCATGCGCCCGCGCTTGAGCAGGGCGTTGATGTGGGGGGTGTTATCGCCGAGCAGGGACGGGGTCAGCCCGACCACGTCCACCAGCAGCAGGGGCCTGGGGTCAGCCATGGCGCACCGCCCGCCGGCGCAGGGCCGGCCCGAAGCGCGAGGCCAACTGGTCATCGACCCAGGCCAGTTCCGCGGCGATGCCCTGGGCCAGGGCGGTTTCGCTGGCCGGGCGCAGAGCCTCGGGCAGCACGTTCCAGCTGTAGGTCTCCACCTCCAGCACCGGGTGCAGCCCGGGGTGCGCGGCCAGGGTGTCGAACACCGCGTGCAGGGCCGCTTGGGTGCCGTGCAGCTCCGGCCACTGGAAGCGCTCGGTGAACAGCGGCACGTGGAAATGCACGCGCAGCTCCGTGCAGGCGTGCAGCGCCGGGTCGGCCAGGGCCTGGGGCAGGTCGACCCAACTGCTCAGCCTGCCGTCGTGGCGGCGGCCCTTCACCTGATGCAGGTAGACGCCCTCGGCAAAGCCGGCCAGCCGCTCCAGGGCCATGGCCCGGGCGCGCGCCTGAATCGGCAACTGGCAGGCGAGGGCGTTGGACAGTTGGATCTTGCCCACCGGAATGCCGGCCTGGTGCAGTTGCACCAGGGATTCGCCCACCTCCTCGAACAGCACCGCTTGGTGGCACACGTCGAGGCACAGCGCCAGGTGGCGCCAGTTCGGGTCCGTGTCGCGCCAGCGGGTGAAGAACGCCAGAGCCTCCTCGGTGCGCTCCAGCACGCAGTCCGGTTCCATCTCCAGGCACAGGCGGATGTGCTTGCCGGTGCGCTGGCGCAGCTCGGCCAGGCTCCGGGTGAGTTGGCGCAGGCGGCTCTCGGCGTGCCGCTGACGGGCCGGCGTCCAGTGGGCGCGATAGCCCAGGGGGACGCTGGAGATGACGCCCTGGTCGCAGTCCTCCGGCAGAGCTTCGGCCAGCAGTTCGGCCAACAGCAGGCTGTAGGCCAGACGCCGGGGATCGGCCCAGTCGGGCTGGTACACCTCGGCCTTGACTGCCGCCCCGTGGAAGCGCCCGAAGGGGAAGCCGTTCAGCGAGGTCAGGCGCAGCCCGCAGCGCCGCAGCAGAGCGAGGAAGGCCCGACGGCGGTCCGGCACCTGCAGTTCGCTGGCGGCATGGGCGCTGATCCACAGGCCGCTGTCCTGTTCGGCCAGGCCGCGCTGCCGGCGCACTGCCTGGAACGGCCCGGTGATGGAGGCGCAGAGCGCTTCCAGGTCATGGGCCGGGTGGACGTTGCCGCAGTAACCCAGTTGCGCTGGGGTCCATCCCATCGCACCGTTCATTTCACCACCGGTTCCTGGCCGCGCAGGGCCGAGTTTTCCTGCCACAGGCGGCGTTGGTCGATGGGCAGCAGGCTGCCGACTTCGGCCTTGTCCAACTGGCCGCTCTGGGCGAAGAAGTCCACCGGGTTGTCGAACAGCACCTGCTCCACCTGGGCCTCGCTGAAGCCGGCCTGGCGCATGGCTTCGCCGGTCTTGGGCACCTTCAGCGGGTCGCTGACGCCCCAGTCGGCGGCGCTGTTGACCACCATCTTCTCGGTGCCGTACTGCTGCAGCAGCGCCACCATGCGCTGCTCGGACATCTTGGTGTTGGGGTAGATGGAGTGCCCGCGCCAGCAGTCGCTCTCCATCACCAGGGGCAGGGTCAGCTCGTTGAGGTGGTCGATCAGCACCAGGTGCTCGGGGACGCCCACCTCGCGGATCACCGAGAGGGTGCGGCGGGTGCCGCCGATCTTGTCGCGGTGCGGGGTGTGCACCAGCACCGGCAGGTTGAAGCGCTTGGCCAGGTCCAGTTGGCGGGCGAAGAAGTGCTCCTCCTCGGGGGTGATGTCGTCGTAGCCGATCTCGCCGACGCCCACCACGCCTTCCTTGACCAGGTAGCGCGGGAGGATGTCCAGCACCTCGTTGGCCAGGGTCATGTTGTTGGCCTCCTTGGGGTTGAGGCCGATGGTGCAGAAGTGGTGGATGCCGAACATGCTGGCGCGGAAGCGCTCCCAGCCCACCAGGGTGTCGAAGTAGTCGACGAAACTGCCCAGGCTGGTGCGGGCCTGGCCCTGCCAGAAGGCCGGCTCGATGACGCCGGTTATGCCGGCGTCGGCCATGTTCTGGTAGTCGTCGGTGGTGCGGCTGACCATGTGAATGTGCGGGTCGAAGTACCTGGGCATGGGGGCATCCTTTCTCGGTGTGCGGGGAATCAGGTGCGGGGGAAGTCGGCGGGCAGCCAGCCGGGCGGCAGCCGGCCGGCGCGGGCGTGGGCCTGGAGGCTGGCGATCTGCGCCAGGGTCAGCAGGGGCCAGGCCAGCAGTTGGGCGAGGCCGGGCAGGGCGCTGCGGTCGGCGGCCAGGCGTTCGTTCAACTGGTCCAGCACCAGTTGGTTGAGCACCCCGTTGCGCCGCGCCTCCAGGCCCTGCACGCGGCGCATGTCCAGCTCCATGGCGACGCCCTTGAGCATCAACTGCTGGAAGGCGCGCTCGGGGAAAAAGCGGGCGGGGTAGGGGTTGTCCAGGGCCAGGGCGGCGAACACGTCGCTGCTGTTGGTGCGGGTGGCCTGCAGGGCGAGGTCCAGGCAGGTGCCGTGGCCATCGAGCCAGTCCAGCGCCTTGAGCAGGGCGGCCTTCTCCAGGTCGTCGCCCCAGGCGAAGTAGCGCTTCAGCAGCGCTTCGCGGGCGCCTTCTGGCTGGGCCTGCAGGGCCTGGGCCAGCAGCAGGGCACGGCCAAGCTCACCGCGCCGCCAGTGCAGGCCCTGTACGTACTGCTCGCCAAGCTGGCGGCGCAGGCGGCCGCTGAGCAGGGCCAGGGTGTCGCCATCGGGGTGTTCGGCCAGGCGCTGGCAGGTCAGCTCCCAGGCCGCTCGCGCGTCATCGTCGAGGGCGGCGACCAGGGTCTGGCGCAGGTCGGTGATCCGTGCGCTGTCGAGGCGCAGGTCGGGCAGGAGGCAGGCAGTGGGATTCATGTCGGTTTCACCCAGCGTTGCAGGCGCGGCAGGAGCAGGAACACGCCGATGCAGAAGAGGCTGCCCAAGGGCACGTCGGCCAGGGCCAGGACCATGCCGTCGTACAGCGGCAGCGCGCTCAGCCCGGCACCGATGAAGGCCCGCACGTTGCGCTGGCCGGGTCGCGCCAGATGCTGGCGGTAGTTCTTGCCCAGCCAGCCGAGCCAGAGCAGCAGCATCAGCCAGAACATCAGGCCCTCTCCCCGGAGGGCCAGCAGCAGCGGGCTGAGCATCAGCAGCAGCGGGACCAGGCTGGTGAGCCGGTTGAGGTGTTCCTGCCGGGCCACGTAGGTGAGACCGCTGATGTAGGTGCCCAGCAGCAGCGCACAGAGCCACAGGGACGCCGACGGGGCGCCGAGGCTGGCGGCAGCGGTGAGGTAAAGCGCAACACGGCAGCCGCCCATGAGCCACACGCTGTGCAGGTAGTGCTTGTGCAGCAGGTTGTAGGCCAGGATCAGCCCGGCCAGGGCGGCGGCGCTGGCCAGCAGCCAGAGGGGCTGCGTGGCGAGGCGGCTGAGCAGGAGCACGGCCAGTGCTGCCATACCCAGCAGCCCGGCACTGGCGAGCAGCACCTGCTGCCGGCTGGCCTGGCCCAGGGCGATGGGGCGCGGGTTCTGGTGCTGGCTGTCCCAGTCGGCGTCGAACAGGTCGTTGAGCAGCATGCCCGCCAGGTACAGCGCGGACCCTGCCGCCAGCAGCAGGAGCCAGCCCAGGGCCGAGGGCGGGGCATGGGGCCCGGACGCGCTGGCGATCAATGCGGCAGCCAGGACGTTGGTCCAGACCGTGGGCAGGTTGGAGACCCGTCCCAGGGTCAGCCAGGTGTGCAGCGAGCCCTGGGCCATCATGACGGGGCGCCCTCTGCAGGGACGAAGGCCTGGTGGCCGAACCCGGCGAGGCGTTCGATGGCCTGCTCCATGCGCAGGTCGTCGATCTGGTGCAGGTCCACGGCGTGGCCGATGCGGTCGAGCATGGGGATCGACAGTGCGCCGCCCAGGTGCTGGCGGAAGTCTTCCAGCCCTTGCAGCACCCGCAGTTGGCCCTGTTCGTCGCGCAGGGTCAGTTCCGCCGGGGAGAGGTCGAAGCCCAGGCCCAGCAGCAGGTGCAGCAGGCGCTCCAGCTCGGAGGTGGGCAGCAGCCCGCTGGCCTGGGCGTAGAGCGCATCCAGGGCCATGCCGACGGCCACCGCTTCGCCGTGGCGGAGCCGGTGGCGGCTGAGTTTCTCCAGCTTGTGGGCGGCCCAGTGGCCGTAGTCCAGCGGCCGGCCGTTGCCGCGCTCGAAGGGGTCGCCGGCGCGGGTGATGTGCTGCAGGTGCAGCTCGGCGCAGCGGTGGATGGCGTGGCGGCTGGGGGCGTGCTCGAAGCGGGCGAGGGCGTCGGCGTGCTGCTCCATCCAGGCGAAGAAGGTAGCGTCCTTGATGGCGGCGACCTTTACCGCCTCGGCCAGCCCGGCCAACTGGTCGCGGCGCGGCAGGCTGAGCAGTAACTGGAAGTCATTGATCACCGCATCGGCGGGCTGGAAGGCGCCCAGCAGGTTCTTCTGCTCGAAGGCGTTGATGCCGTTCTTCACGCCGATGCCGGCGTCGTTCTGGGCCAGCACGGTGGTGGGGATTCGCACCAGGCGCACGCCCCGGTGGAAGGTGGCGCAGGCGTAGCCGACGCTGTCCAGCAGCGCACCGCCGCCCAGGGCGAGCACGTAGCAGTGGCGGTCCAGGCCGTGTTCGAGCATCTGCGCGTAGAGCCACTGCAGCACCTCGGCGGTCTTCGCCGCCTCGCCAGCCGGCACCGGGATGGGCGCGGCCAGCAGGCGCAGGTCCCCGTGGGCCTGCACGTAGCGTGTGATGCGTTCGTCGAGGCCGGGCGCGGCATCGAGCAGGCCGGCATCGGCGAAGGCCAGCAGCGAGACGGGGCCGCTGCCGCGCTGGGTCAGTTGCTCATGCAGGCAAGGGTTGGCGGGGTCGAACAGGTGGTCGGTGAAATGCACCGGGTAGTGGTAGGCCACGGTGAAACGGCCATCCAGGGTTTCGCCGGCCTCGGCGGCACGGGGCTGGCGACGGGCCAGGGCACCCTTGCCGAGCAGGAAAAGCCCGGGCAGGACCATGCTGGCCATCACTGCCCAGAGCAGCACCTGCTCCTCGGCGACGACGCTGCCCAGGGCGCTGTACACCAGTGCCAGGCCGGCGTTGGCCAGGGTGGTGATGACCAGGAAGCGTCGCAGCGGGTAGCGCTGCATGCCGGCGGCGAGCACGGAGGTTTCCGCCAGCACCGGCACGCCGCGCAGGCAGATCAGCGACAGGGTGTTGATGCGGTTGGCCAGGCGGCTGGCCTTGTCCCAATCAGCGAGGTTCAGCCAACCCGAGAGCAGGCGGATGTAGCCGGCCCCCAGCCAGTAGCCCAGCAGCGAGCCCAGGCAAAGGCCGGTGAAGATCGCCAGGTAGCCACCAATGGCGCCCAGGGCCGCCACGGCCAGCAAGGAGACCATGCTGGAGGGCACCGGCAGCACCACGTCCAGCGCCAGCAGGGCCACCAGCAGGGCAGCCAGGCCCAGGCTGCGCAGTGGGTCGGTCGCGGTCGGGCCGAGGCCGTCCAGCCACTGCTGCAAGGGGGCTTCGAGCAGCAGGAAGCTGACGATCACCAGGCCCACGAAGAGGGCCAGCGATAGGCAAAGGAATTCCGTACGGCCTCTGCGGGAGAGGACGTGAGTCATCAGGCCACGTTTCATGCGAAGTCCTTGTTCTTATGGCGGATTTCCGTATCCCGTCTGTCTCAAGGCGCGCTGCCGTGCAGCGGATTCAGCGGGGCCGACACACTTCCGGATGGGTCGGTTGGGAGAAGGCTTACCTGTACTGTGGTTTTGCTATCAACGTAGCCAGCGAAGGGGTATTTGCAAGGCGCCGCGACTGGCCCGCCAGTGGCAGCAGAAGCCCGCACCAGGGCGCTGCGTTCTACTTCATGGAGGGACTGAAAGCCGCGTCGGACGAGGGGTCCGAGGGGGCAGGGCGCGTAGGCGAGGACGCCACCTGCCAATCCATTGGTTATGGATGCGCGGTCCTGTGATGAAGAAAGGCTCTAGCAGGCACGGGTGCCCTCAGCAGGATTGCAGCGGCAGCCGGTGGCAACCCGTTGGGTGTTGGCGGGCGAAACGAAGCGAGGCCCCGGGCCTCGCTCCAGGGTGTTACAGCGCCATGCGGTATTCGATCACGCCGGGTTTCTCGGCGATCCAGTCATACAGGCGCTGGGCGGTGTGGTTGGTTTCCTGGGTGTGCCAGTAGAGCCGGTCGCAGTGGCGGGCACGGGCCTGGTGTTGGACGTGTTCGATGAGCTGCTTGCCGATCATCCGCCCACGGGCCTCGGGGGAGACGAAGAGGTCTTCCAGGTAGCAGAAGTCGTTCTGCCCCCAGGTGGAGCGGTGGAACACGTAATGGACGAAGCCGAGCACCCGCTCGCCCTCCACGGCCACGGCGCACTCCACCGGCTCGCTCGCGTCGAAGAAGCGGGCCCAGGTGCGCCGGGTGATTTCCGGCCCCAGTTCCACCTTGTAGAACGCCTGGTACTGGCCCCAGTACGCCTGCCATTGCTCGAAGTCCGCGTCCGTAACGGGGCGAACGGCTACCACCTGCTGCATTGCTGTCATGGGTCTGAATCCTTGCTGGTCATGAAAGTCCGGGTCGGCAACTGCCAGGACCCAGGCCGGGATTTATACCGGGGCAGTGGTAGGTGATTACGGACCAGTTTTTAGCAGTTAGGCAGACCAATTTTCGGCGTGTGCCTGGGGTTCAGCCCTCGTCTACGGCTTGGGGCGCCTGGTAGCGTTCTGGCCGCTCAGGGCCGCCGTGTCGTATTGCCGCGCTCGGTGTCGCTGCCGGCCGGCTTCAACTGGCTCAAGGCCAATGGGCGGCGGCAGTACCTGCGCGCTCGGCTGGTACCGGTGGCTGGTGAGCTGCGAGCCGTGCTGCACGCGCATCAGGGCTCGGCGATGCTGGGGGCCATGAGCTGGGCAGAAGGTTTTGCGGTGGTGGAGACGGGGCAGACTTTGAGGGCTGGGGAGCCCGTTGAGTTCCTGGCGCTGGACGGCCTCTTGGCCTGAACCGCTTGACCGTGATCAAGGCAGCCACAAATGCCCTGTCTAGACTGGCGCATCGCCGTTCGAGCAGGAGTCGATTCATGCATCTGGTCTGTCCGGCGGGCAGTCTGCCCGCCCTCAAGGCTGCTCTCCAGCAAGGCGCGGACGCCATCTACGTGGGCTTTCGCGATGACACCAACGCACGCCACTTCGCCGGGCTCAATCTGGATGAGCGGCAGTTGGAGACCGGCCTTCAACTGATCCGCCAGCGCGGCCGGCAGCTCTATGTGGCGGTGAACACCTACGCCCAGCCTCAGGGGTGGGCGCGCTGGCAACGCGCTGTGGACCAGGCGGCGGCGCTGGGCGTGGATGCGTTGATCGCGGCCGATCCCGGTGTGCTGGCCTATGCCAGCCGGCGCCACCCCGATCTCAACCTGCACCTTTCCGTGCAGGGCTCGGCCACCAACCCGGCCGCGCTGGCGTTCTACCAGCAGCGCTACAACATCCGCCGCGCGGTGCTGCCACGGGTGCTGTCCCAGGCCCAGGTGCGCCAGGTGGCGGAGAAGAGCAGCGTGCCGCTGGAGGTGTTCGCTTTCGGCAGCCTGTGCATCATGGCGGAGGGCCGCTGCCACCTGTCGTCCTACGTGACGGGGGAATCGCCCAACCTCTGCGGCGTGTGCTCACCCGCCAAGGCGGTGCGCTGGCAGGAGGATGCCGAGGGCCTGAGTTCACGCCTCAGCGAGGTGCTCATCGACCGCTATGCGCCGGGCGAGCCGGCAGGCTACCCGACCTTGTGCAAGGGCCGCTTTCTGGTCGAAGGCCAGCGCTTCCATGCGCTGGAGGAGCCCACCAGCCTGAACACCCTCGACCTGATCCCGCAGTTGGCGGAGATGGGCATCGCCGCGGTGAAGATCGAGGGCCGCCAACGCAGCCCGGCCTATGTCGAGCAGGTCACGCGGGTCTGGCGCGAGGCACTGGACGCCCACGCCAGCGGCCGCTTTGTCGTCCAGGAGCGTTGGCGCAGGGCACTGGACGGGCTGTCGGAAGGCAGCCAGACGACCCTCGGCGCTTACCACCGATCCTGGCAGTGAGGACCCTATGAAACTGAGCCTCGGACCCGTGCTGTTCTACTGGAGCCGCAACAAGCTGCTGGACTTCTACGCCGAGATGGCCAGCCAGCCGCTCGACATCATCTACCTGGGTGAGACGGTGTGCTCCAAGCGCCGCGCCTTGTCGCTGGACGACTGGTTGGGGCTGGCCCGCGAGTTGCGTGAGGGCACTCGGGCCGAGCTTGTGCTGTCGGGCCTGGCGCTGGTGGAGGCGTCCTCGGAGCTCTCCAGCCTTCGCCGCCTGTGCGACAACGGCGAGCTGCTGGTGGAAGCCAACGACATGGGCGCGGTGCAGTTGCTGGCGGAGCAGGGCAGGCCCTTCGTCGGCGGCCCGGCGCTCAATCTCTACAACGCCCATGCGCTGATGGAGCTGCAAGCCTGTGGCCTGCAGCGCTGGGTGCCGCCGGTGGAGTGCTCCGGGCGACTGCTGGACGAGTGCCTGCAGCAACTCGACGCTTTGCAGGCGCCGCGCCCGGAGGTGGAACTGTTCGCCTACGGCCATCTGCCGCTGGCGTATTCGGCCCGCTGCTTCACGGCACGGGCCGAGAACCGGCCCAAGGACGATTGCCAGTTCTGCTGCCAGAACTACCCCGAAGGCATCCCGCTGCTGAGCCAGGAAGGCCAGGCGCTGTTCACGCTGAATGGCATCCAGACGATGTCCGCCGAGGTGGGCAATCTGCTGGCCGACTACGCCAGTGTCGCGGGCAGTGGCGTTGATGTGCTGCGCCTCAGCCCACGCAGCGAGGGCATGGATCGGGTCATTGGCGAATTCGCCGCCGTGCGTGACGGTGCCTTGCCGCCCCTCGCGGTCAGTGGCTGCAACGGTTACTGGCACGGCAAACCGGGGATGCTGGCCGTGGAGGAGGGCGGGCTATGAGCGTCGCCAAATGGGCCTTGAGACTGGGCCAGCCGCTGCTGCCTTACAGCCGTCACGTGCCGTTCGCCATCCAGCGCCGAGTGATCGAGCTGGCTGCCGCGCGGTTGTTCGCCGCGCCGCTGTCCGAGGGTGCGTTCCATCTGCTGGAAAATCGCTGGCTGCGCCTGGAGGTCAGCGACCTGGGCCTGGCCTGGTGCGTGAGTTGCAGCGGCAATCGGCTGCGAGTGGCCCAGCGCCGCTCGGTGGATGTGTGCATCCGCGGAACCTGGCGCGACTTCCTGTTGCTGGCCAGCCGCCAGGAAGACCCGGACACACTGTTCTTCCGTCGGCGCCTGGTCATCGAAGGCGATACCGACCTGGGACTCGGCATGAAAAACCTGCTCGACGGCCTCGACCCGGACCAGTTGCCACCGAGGCTGTGGCAGTTCATGCAGGAGGTTGGGGCGCAGGTGCGGTAGGTTTTACGCCGTGCCTACACAGCAGGCATGCAACGGCTGATCCAGTAAAAGCGCTCAGGTCGTTCGCCATTCTTGCCCAATGCCTTAAAGTGGCCGGTCGCAGAAAGAACCGTCATGGCCGTAGCCATGAAGGGCTTTCATTCTTTACGGATACGTGTGTGGTGAAGATGAACAAGCCTTTCATTTCGCTGTGCCCTGAAATCACTCGGGCACACGCGCTGACGTTGATGGACTGGTTGGAGGATGAGCGCGTCACCTGCTACCTGAGCGATTCGCGTGATGTCTCGCGCTCCATCGAGCAAGCCATCGATCGGTCTCAATCGCCGATCCTCACTCATCTGTTCAACCGGGATGGCCGATTCTTCCTGGCCTTCGACCGGCACGACACCCCGGTGGGCTTTGTCCGCCTCATCAAGACCGGCCCGGATTGCGAGATCGTCCTGGCCATCGGAAACAGCGGCGAGTGGGGCCGGAACCTCGGCGCCAGTACGATCCGCGAGGGCATGAAGCTGGCCTTCCTCGACATGCGGGCCAAGAAGCTCATCGCCAAGATCCACCCGGACAACGTGCGATCACTGAAAGCCTTCCTGCGCAGCGGCTTCCTGCTCGAGAGCGAAACGCCGTCATTGAAGTCGCTTGCCATGTCGGCGGAACGCTATTTCCAGCTCTTGCGCGAAGGTGCTCTTGGCAATGCCACTGGCATATCCATCACCGAGTTCGACAAGGCCAGGCTCGAAAGCCTGATCGTCCTTGAAGAAGGCCCAGTCATTGTGGAACTCGAGCATGAAATCGAGCGGGCCACCGTCGTCACGCCGGAGCAGGTGGCGCGCGATATCGTCACGATGAACTCGCGGGCTTTGCTGCAGGTGGACGACGAAGAGCTCGAGGTGGTCCTGGTCTACCCGGAAGACGCAGACAGCCGCGCCGGTAAGCTTTCCGTATGCTCCGACATCGGCGCCGCCATCCTGGGTTACCAGGAGGGGGATGCCATCGACTGGCGAATCTCAGACCGGACCCGCCGGATCGAGATCAGGAAGGTGCTTTACCAACCGGAAGCTGCAGGTGACTTCCACCTGTAGTTGGCTGCGCAGGCATCGCTCTCGGCGCCCGCGAAACGAAACAGCCTCGACCAGTACCTACGTGGCGAAGGTCGAGGCGATGTCCGATACGAACGAAGCGGGGCGAGTGAGTGAGAGGACACAGGCATCAGTGATGCCCAATCCATAACATGCAATTTAACATAATATGCATTATGGGCTTCCTGGAACAGGAACCCCCTGACGAATCACCGCCAAACGCACGCCAGCAACAGCACGGAATGCACGGCGATGAAAACAGACATGATCACGACCTGGTCAAGCGACATGGCGAACCTCAGAACGTCCGTGAAGTGGCAGCGGCTGGCGGTGTTACCGGGTTCTGCTGCGGTGGCTGCCGGGGGTCCGTTGTTCGTGGCTGCGCTCCTGCTTCGCTACGCTCATACGTCGCCACGCCACTCTCAACGGTCCGCTGTACGCCGCCCTTGATGGCACCCGCTACCCCCGTCATCGCGCCACTCCAGAACGTCACCAGTTGGCCATCCACTGGACAGGTCACGTAGATCTCGTCCTGGAGCTGGCATTTATCGAGCGGAACGAACCGGGTACCGGCCGGACTGGTGAGCACGACCTTGGCGGTCTTGCTGATCGGCGGATCCCCAGGGCGGTCACCGTAACCGACTTTCGAAGCCCATCCCGGTTGATCGGGTCGCGAATCGGTTGCGGGCATGACGAAGCCGCCTACCCGCCAGAAGTCGGACACGATGGGTCCAGCTGGTGGAGCTGGGTTGGTGGCGGGATCCTGGACGTGAGGCGATGCACCTGGAAGAACCGGCTGCTCCTGGAGCGATGGCGGCGGCGGATTCACAAGTGCGGCAGTGGCTGGGGGTTGTTCCTGGTAACGGCCAACATCGAAGAAGCTGAGCAGGTAGTAACCGCCGAACAGCGGACCAGCGAGGCCCATGGCAAGTGCTGCCCAGAGCATGGGAGAACGCCAGATGCTGCCACGGTTGTCAGCCTTGGTCTCGTCGCCAACGTCGCCGGTGTCGGACTTCGTGGCGGACTTGTAGTAGCGGTAAATCTCTTCCTTGTACTTGTGCGGGCCGGAACTGCGGATGAATGCGGACTTCGGAGGACGCTGGCCAGTAACTGGACCACGGTAGATATCGACCCGGTATCTACCGCGCAAACCAAGCTCGACCAGCTTTTCAACGCGAAAAGTCTGTTCGACCAGGACGCGAGCAAACGACGCAAGTTGGCTCAAGTCCTGGGTGATGAAAACAATGCGCATGGAATTACCGTTGCCATCAACCATGTGTCGGTGTTCGGCAAGTAACGACTTGTCGGCCATGGGCGCCTGTTTCGACGTCATGGCCTGTGGCCAACGTCGCCACAGTTCGTCCAGGACGACAACAGAACCGTTTGGAAACAGTGAGGCCAAGTCTTCACGTTCAAACCAATCGGCAGGGAGCTGAGTGATTTTGCCGTCGGGATAGTCGTGCAACAGCATATCGACCTGGAGCGGAATGTTAGTAAGAACATGCCGGCCCTGCTTGAGCGATGGAATAACAACGTGTTGAACAACACCGTATGACTTGCCGTGACCAGGAAGACCGACATACGCATCAATAGCCATTACTTACCTCCGACAAACGGAATCCAACTCTTGGCGTAACGAAGTGCAAATGCACTCATGCAGAGCGATATGCCCCAGTTGAACTGGCACATATCGAGAGCCCAAGTAACGCCGGGTGGAAGTTGAGCAAGTAGGGACTTCGCTTCCAGGATGAAGTCAGGTGCAGGAATACCGGTAATCTTTTCTGCGAGCGAAACGAGGAAGTCCGACCACAACTTACGCGGAATCCAAAGAACGAAATCGTAAATCCATTGCAGAAGATCGTTATAGAGACCGACGAAAAAGCTTTTTATCCAATCCATATATCACCCCAGAAAGATCATCATGGCGAGAAAAGCCCAAGCAAGTTTCGCGATGAGCCGAATCAATGGTTCCTGCTCCTGGACGAGCTCGCAGTGGGCGGAAAAATCCAAATGGCCGAAAAAGACATCGACACTGCCGCTGGGGCATTGGCCACCAGAAGGCGCACGAAAACCCCGTAGAGCGGTGGGTATGGGGCCATTGGATACGGAGTCCTCAAAGGTGGTGAGCGCCTCGCCAAAGCCAGGAACCTCGCCGAGTTCGGGGTGTTTGACGCCAGCGCCCTCGCCGCCCTCCCCGCCAAGATTCGTGCAGTCGCCACCGACGCAATCGCCGAAGCCGTCGCCGTCTGCGTCGGGGTTGGTGTTCGAGTCGGGGCAGAGCTTGCCGGTACAGCTGCCGGTCGTGCTGGTGACCTTGCCGTTGCCGTCCTTGATGGTGACGGTGCTGGAGGTGGTGACGCCGGAAATGCAGTTGACCAAGGCCATCCCAACGCACTTGGTGTCCGTGCGTTTGTCGGTCTTGGTCGTCTTGGTGGAGCCGTCAGGCAACGTCTCGGTCTTGA
Organism: Pseudomonas sp. ENNP23; assembly: GCF_001728945.1. Classification (NCBI taxonomy): domain Bacteria; kingdom Pseudomonadati; phylum Pseudomonadota; class Gammaproteobacteria; order Pseudomonadales; family Pseudomonadaceae; genus Pseudomonas; species Pseudomonas sp. ENNP23. The sequence goes on along the minus strand of NZ_LYSP01000012.1, from coordinate 2,719 downwards.
CGTCGGTGGAGATCTTGATGCCACCGGAAACGGGTTTCGGCATGTCGTTACGACACGTCAAAACACCATTCACAGTGCCGCATTGCGATTGGCCTTCCTTGGTGAAGAACTGCGAAGAAACGCAGGCGACGGAGTTAGGGCCGGTTGAAACATAGGTGCAGGGCTCTTGTTTGGTCTGCTGTTTCGGAGGTGGCGGGAGGCAGTCACCGGACTTGCATCGAGCATTGGCGAGAACACCAGGATCAGCCTTCTCGTTGAAGACTTCGCCGGTATGGTGAACGTTTAGAGTGCAAACAGCAGAGCGCTCTTTGATGACACATACACCGTCAGCGCATGTTTCATCGGGTGGTGGAGTTGTGCAGTTGGCGCCGGTCACTTTGACCGTGCATCCAAACTGCGCGGTATCGGTTGGTTGAATGGGGTTTCCGTTGGGGTCTTTCTGAACAAGTACGTTTTCGAGCGTGGAGTCCTGGTAGTCGGGATCCTGGCCATGGAACTTACAAAAGGACGCGATATCAGCTCGGGTCGCTTGAACACAGTCGCCGGAAGCGTTGTAAATCTTGGGATAACCAGTTGCATCGACATCACCGCAACGTGTTCCAGGAGGTTGAGAAGGAACATCACAAGCGCCGGTAGTTGGGTTGTACGTTCCGCCGGCGGGGCATGAGTCGCCCTGACGAGTAGCGGCCCCGTAGTTCTGATAAAAGCCACCAGAAAGGGTTATTTTGCAAGCGTAATAAGTGGCGTTATTCGAGGGTATATATTCAATCTTGGAAATTGACTCTTTTGGATACTTTGCTTTGAAAGCATCTAGAATTGCAGTGCAGGCAGCCGCGTAGCTTGGATATTGCGTATTAAGCAAGGATTGCGGAAGGTTGATATCAACAACAGTCAACTTCCAGCTGTAAGTAGTTGCGGAATAAGCGTTAAAAGAAAATAGGCACAGAATGAATAGTATTAGGCGCTTCATATTCACCACCCCGCAAAACAAACAAATGCACAGATAACGCCAGTTGCAAAGAAGAGTGCCTGCCAAAGTTCGAACATGTTGTTTCCCTCCAATGAAAAAGGGGACCAGAGGCCCCCTTCCCAACAGGCCGGATGGCCGGTGAATCAACCGCGGCGCTTCATCATCCCGAGGACGATGTAGATGGCGAACAGCAGGGCGAAAATGCCGCCAACGATGCCAGCGATGGCGAGCGCGCCGGTCTTGGCCTCGGCAGCCGGAGAAGCGAGGGCCGCGGTCAATTCGGCGATGCTGGTGGCGTCAGCGGCCATGGTGAGGCCGGAGAACACGGTGGCGCCGACCAGGGAGACAGCGACGGAGGCCTGACGGCCGTACTTGCGAGCGATGTTCATCAGTTTCATGAGTGTTTCCTTCTGAGTGGGGAGAGAACGAGCTTCAGGACGAAGCCGGTAAACCAGACACCGGCAACAGTGATGAAGCCAACCAGGAAGAACCCCGCCAGCTCGGCCTTCTGGTCCGGGCTGATGGTCTTCCAATCGAACGGGGCCGGGACCGCTTCGGCGATCCAGGTCCCCTGACACAGGAGCGCCCCGTCACTGGCAACCGTGTGGTTGCCTTCGCAGCTGAAGGAGACGCGGGTAGCCATGGTCAGCTCGCAGAACGCACGGCAGGTGCCGGCTTTTCAGCGGTCTGCACGAGCTGGAGGTTGATGGGCTTGCCGTCACCGGCGAGGTAAAGGTCATAGCCAGCCTTGTTGGCCTTGGAGACCCAGCAGTTGACGAACACGGGCACGCTGACTTGTTGGCCCTTGATCTGGTCCCACACGTGTTGCATGCCCTTCTCGACCATGGCCTTAGAGAGCTTGACGGCCTCGGTCTTGCGCTCGGGGAAGCCGTAACGATTGATGGTCTCTACCTCGATCAACAGGTTGTGATCGATGTAGGTGTTTTCGCCGACGTTGCGGGAGGTCTGGTTGTAGCCGTGGCACAGGCCGATCAGTACGAGCATTTGAATTACCTCAGGGGGTTACGTTGTGGGCGAGTGCCCGGAGACCGGAACGCCCAGGCCGGGGCCGGGGCTTTCGGGTCGCGGTGGAATTCGTGGAACTGGCGGTCGAGCTCGGAACGAGCACGCTGTTGTTGCTCCAGGGCAAGCAGCACCTGGCGCATGCATGCATCCAGGATGTGCCGCGCCTGCTGGGTGTCAGGGACACGCGCAACAATCTCGGCCTCCATGGCGTTGCGCAGGCGCTGGTGGGCGTCAATGTTGAGCATCGCCACCCTCCCCTTTGAACGGAGCCATGAGGAAGGCACGGAAGCCGGGAAAGCACATGGCCAGGAACGCAGGAACGAAGGCACCGACTGCAAACGCCTCGGGGAAGCTGTTGGCGAGGTCGACGATCCAGAACGAGAACCTGTAGAGGCCGTAAAAGAACAGGCCAAGGGAACAGGCATAACCGGCGAGGAACAGAAGCTCGGAGAAAAATCGCTTGAGGGCTGTCATTACGCAGCCTCCACGGTGGGCTCGACGTACCAGTCGGGGCGCTGGGCGCTGAAGTCGATCTGGATGAGCTGGAGGACCGGAACGACGTTGCGGACGTTGTCGTGTTCCTTGAGGTTCTGCAGGAAGGCCTTGGAAATGCCCACTTCCTGGAGGTCACGAACGTGGTCGTAAAAAGTACGGCGAGCCATTGAAGCCATGGTCTCTTCCCACCCGTAATCGCGGATGCTGCGATACGTGCGGAAGAGGTTG